>VGPI01000014.1 GCA_016875595.1 Candidatus Cloacimonadota bacterium | reverse complement strand
TTCAGGCGTAAACTCAGGACATCCGGCGAGGAGATAAAATCGCTCTCAAACCGCCCGGTGACCTTAATGGGCGGCAGTTCCACCGGCTGTGACCGGAGAACAAGGGAAGCCGGGACTTTCCAACCGGCAAAGGCAATCTTTTCATATCCAAGCTTGGAGATCGAAACGCTGTCCGCCTGGGTCTCAAAGTGGATCCAACCCTGTTCATCACTGCGTCCGTGCCGGTAGCCATCGGTAATGATCACATCCGCCAGGGGCTTGCCATACTCGTCCCAAACCCGCGTATGGATCACGACAGCGTAAATCATTGTGACCCAGAAGGTCAAGAACAGGATCAAAATAGCCGGACGGAACGCCAAATCAAGACCGCTGATCCGTTGCACGAGTACCGCTCGTCCTATCCTGATCTGATGCTTGCGCAGAGCTCGTCTCATCCCGATCAGTTGCCGGAATAACGCTCGTCCTTCCCGGATACAAGATATTTGCCGTGTTGGAAAGCGGATTATGCATGGTCATTAGTTCAATACCCATCAGTTCATACAAGCGCTGAGGCGTGATCATCTCCGCCGGAGTGCCGCTACCCAGAACCTGACCATGGCGGATGAATACGAGCCGGGAGGCAAAGTTAGCCGCCAGGTTAAGGTTATGCGAGACCAGGACTATTCCTTTGCCCTGCAAGCGGTTGATCTCGTCCAGGAGTTGCATGATCTCGATCTGGTGATTGATATCGAGCTGGGATATGGTCTCATCCAGAAAGATGTATTTAGTCTCCTGTGCCAGTGCCCGGGCGATCAATACCCGCTGCTTTTCACCGCCGCTGAGGTGATTGAAATAACGCTCCGCCAGGTCTTGCAATTTGAGTAGCCGCATCACCGCGTATGCCACGGCATGATCCTCTTCCGACCAGGATTGAAGCATGCTGAGCCAAGGGTATCGGCCCATCAGGATCATCTCGCGCACCGGATAATCAAATTGCGTCTGAACCTCCTGCGGGACAAATGCCACCAGCTTTGCCAGATCCTGACGCCGCATCTCCGCCAGATCTATCCCATCGATCTCCACGTTCCCGGAGCGCAAGGGCAGGAGACCCATCACCGCATAAAGCAGCGTGGATTTACCAGCCCCATTGGGACCAATTATCACCGTAAATTCGGTATCACCGATATCCAGAGACAGGTGTTGCAAGACCGCTGCTGCCGTATAGCCGCAAGAAACACTATCCACTCGGATCATCAGGTTACCTCTTGCCGGATATCACTCCACCAGCAACAGCTTTCGCTGATAGATACCGGATGGGGTTTGCAGGCGCACGAGGTAGATACCGCTGGCGCAACGGCGCTGGGACTGATCCTTGCCATCCCACCCGTTTTGATGAGAACCGAGTTTGTAATCACCCTCTGCCAATGTCCGGATCAATTGACCGCGGATATTATAGATCTGCAGGAGGGCAGGGCTTTCTTCCCGCAATTGCCAGGATATCCGCACGTTCTCACTGAAGGGATTGGGATAGACGGCAGCAAATCCTGTGAAGGCCGGTGGTACTGGTGGATCCTGCGGATCATGGTCATTCGGGATGAGGAGTTCGATATTGCCGAAGAACTGGCTATGATAATCCAGCGAGACGGCTTCCAGCCAGTAATAGAGCGTAGTTCCCGGGATCAGGTTACCGGTATCGATGTAGCGGTAGTTGCTGGTAGAGGCAGTATTGTAAGCCGGGATCAGCGCAGGATTGATCAATACAGCGGACCCCAGATCCGGCGCATCACTACGTAACACATTGAAGCCCAGCATATTGGATTCGGAGACGGTCGTCCACATCAACGCCGGATACTGGTCAAAAGCGGCGGTAAACGAGGTCAACATCACCGGCAGTGGTGGATCCTCGCTTTCCAGAAAATCGACTATCTGAGCCAACAGCGCATTGCGGGTGTTGGGATAGTCACCATCCACCAGTTCCCGCAAGGCATAGGAAAAGATGACACTTCGCTGGCCATAAACGCCACTGTTCTGGACACCCACATTGCCATAACCGGTCTGAGTAAAAGTAACCTGTGCCGCCTTACCTAAAGGTGTATAGTGATCGATTGAAACATTCTGCGTCTGATTGGAAGCGCTGAAGACGATACCCTGAGCCAGCGATCCGGCTTGACCCTGCAGATCGGTGATCACTTGTGTGCCTCCATTATCTGCATCGCCGATGCCCAAGAGTGGCCACAGCACTTGATGTCCGTCCAGGTCACCTTCGATTCCGGGGAAATAGACACGCATATCAACTGCCACCACGTCCCCTCCTTCGATATAGAGCTTGCCCCCGGAGCGCAGATAATCCCTTAGCGCATAATACATTTCAACTTCACGAAAGCGAGTTATATAACTATTAACCGTCCCAAAACAGAGATAGATCGCCTCAAATCCATGAAATGAGGAGGGAAAGAAAGTGGTGTGTAAGGTCGAATAACCCTGCCCATTGAGATAATCCCGGATAAACATCCCGCTCAGATTGCGCCCATTGGACACCGGTTCCCAGATGAAGACACCGCCATTATGAATCAGGACGCTGATCGTATATGAATTGCCCAGCACAATGGGTTTGTCCGCACTGATATTCAAGGTGAGGGTAGCCACCTTGGACGGCGCGCCGGGAGCCGCCTGGATCAGGAAGGCATTGTTGAGCCAGATCTGGTCACCGGCAGCAATACTACCGTAATGAGCATTATTGAGGATGGTCAGATGCGGATCGGCAGTGCTGATGGTATAGGTCACGTCATCGGAGCTAACACCAAAGGTATTGTTCATCAGCAGCAGGTTCAGAGAGAAAGTTTCACCGGGCTCCACTGCTTTATTGCCATTGGCATCGGAGGGTGGCAGTTGTTTGATCAAAGAGAGTTTGAGGTTTTGCGGGATCAGCGGATCGACCTCGGTTAATGCCCGATAGGCATTCAAGCGTCCGCCACCCAGCATATTTTCCCTACCTGGATTGACATCATTGACCGGATCGCAAGTGGCGATCAACCGGTGGATGATCTGCTCCCGCGTCCAGGTCGGATGGTAGGAGAGCATCAGAGCCGCGAGTCCGGCGGCGATGGGAGAGGCATAGGACGTGGCACCGGAAGTATGCGTGGTATAATAAGGGGTAGAATTGGTGGTATTGACCGATGAATTGGGCGCTCCCACATCAATATAGGCGCCAAAATTGGAGATGGCAGATTTTGCGCCACTATTCTGTAAAGCAGCCACTGCCACAACGTTCCGGTAGCCGGCGGGATAGAGCGGGATGCTGTTGTTGCTGTTTCCGGCAGCGGCTACAATTATGCTGCCCAAGCCATAGGCATAATCCACGGCATCCTGATTGGCTTGGGAATAGCCGGTTCCACCCCAACTGCAATTGATGATGTCGGCATTATTTTCAGCGGCATAGACGATGGCACTGTATCCTCGGTAAATTGAAGAGGGGGCATCAGGATGGGTACAGGAGATCGCCATGATCTTTGCAGTGTTCCAAGAGATGCTACAGGTACCCAGTGTGTTTGCGGTCCGGGATGCAGCGATGCCGGTAACGCGTGTACCATGACCCGAGGACTCCCAGGGATCGTAGTGTTGATCACCTACGGCATTGAGCATAAAGTCCCAGCCGATCAGATCGTCGATAAAGCCATTACCGTCGTTGTCAATCCCGTTCAAGTCACCCGGATCATAGACCCAGGCGCTGCCGTTGTAATAGATGGTATAGCCATTGCCATTGGCATCCTCACCCAAGTTTTGCCAGATATTATCGATCAGATCGGGATGCTTCCAATTCACTCCTGTATCTGTAATCGCCAATACTGAAACGGGTGCCCCGCCTCCACCGATATGAATGTCCCATGCCTCCGGTGCCTGCATGAATGGAAAATAGGTGGAAAGCGAATAATTCGGATCATCGGGTACGATAAAGCTCTCGTCGATGTAGATCGGCTCGGCATATTCGATATGATCATCCAGTGAGAGCAGGTTGCAAACGCCCCAGACCTCGATCTCAGCCGGGAAGGTAACCTCCCACCACAGGGACAGATCAGGCATACCGGCGCGGTATTTACTCGGATGGGCGCGGAAGAGTGGCTTAACCGTCGCGATGTTGAGATGATGGAATTTGGCATCAATGCTGGTAATGCCCATACTACGGACGCCGGGAACCACCTGGCTTTTGGCATCCGCCTGGATCTTGATGGCGGCTTTGCCGGGCTCATAGGGCTGATCCATTGCCAGCGCACAACTGATAATTAGAGTCAAAACAGCGATCAGGGCGCTTTTCATTCATACCTCTTCAGTGCTTGCAGGTTATTCAGCACATGCTTCATTTTTGGTCACATCCTCCCTGCTTCATCACCTTAGTATAACCTTAGTATAACCTTACGCCCGTAAGGTTATACTAAGGTTATACTAAGGTGATGAAGCAGGGAGGAACGGGGGAAAGGGCAGGGGACGGATAAGAAAAAAGGGTTCGGCAAACCAGGATCGATCCCTTGTTCTTACCGCTGCAATATCCACATTCCGGACTATTCTCCCCGTTGATTTAACACACTATATTCAGATAATATCTCTCAAATATTCTCTCAGACCACGTTTTTTCCGGTTTTCATTGAGGTGATAGCGGGCGAAGCGAGGAATTACATGAAGGTGAAAGTGGAAAACGCTTTGGCCGGCGACAGCGCCGCAATTCATCCCGAGATTGAATCCCGCCGGATTAAACTCGCGGTCGAGCATTTCCTTGACCTGGTGAACGATATCGTGGAGGGCGGTCATTTCTTCGCCGGAGAGGTCAAAGAAATCGCCGGCATGGCGTTTGGAAATGACGAGAGTATGCCCCGGCGAGACGGGGAAGTGGTCGTAGATGGCAAAGAAGTGGTCGTTTTCCAGTAATCTCTTCTGATGGTTCAAGTTACAAAATATGCAGTCCGTCACGCTGACCTCCGGTCATCGGAGTTTGTCAAACATATCTTTGAGGCGCCGCATTTCCTCCGGGCTGTCATATTCGATGACGATCCAGCCCTTGCCGCCCTTGTCCTGGATGCGGGTGCGAACGCCCAGGATGCGGGTGAGATCATGGGCAAGGGGATTGTAATCGGGTGCGGAGGGTCTGGGTTCAGGATGAACGCTGAGGGTGAAACTCTTGGCGCGCATCTCTGCCTGACGGACGCTGAGAGCGTGACTGACAATGTAGCGGGCAAAGGGGATCTGGAGGTCTTCCCCGACCGAGAGAACGGCGCGGGCATGTCCGGCAGTGAGATTGCCCTCGCTGATCAGGAAAAGGATATCGGGATGTAGTTTGAGCAGGCGGAGAGCATTGGTGACGGTGGCGCGGTCTTTGCCGACAGTATTGGCGATCTGGCTGTGCGTAAGTCCGAATTCATCGCTAAGCGTCTGATAGGCAAGCGCTTCTTCCACTGGGTTGAGGTCTTCGCGCTGGATGTTTTCGATCACGGCAAGAGTGAGCTGATCCTGATGCGAGACGGAGCGGATCACGACCGGGACTTCGGTCAATCCAACCATCCGGGCTGCCTGGAGACGGCGTTCTCCGGCGATCAATTCATAATCCGAGCTCTCGGTCTTGGTGACGATGATGGGTTGGATAATGCCGTTTTCACGGATGGAATCCGCCAGTTCCTGCAGTTTTTCCGGCTCGAATGACCGGCGGGGTTGATAGCGATTGGGCACGATCCGATCGACGGACACGGTCATGATATTGCTGCGGGGTTTGTCGGTCTCACGGCTGTCGGGAATGAGGGCGCTGAGGCCTCTGCCAAGTTTCTCGTTCATAGTCCTGTCCTCAAGGGTAAATGTCTATTGCGCATAGCGTTGGATGACCTCATGGGCGAGCTGGAGGTAGTTGGTAGCACCGGGGGATTTGATGTCGTAGAGGAAAATGGCTTTGCCATGACTGGGCGCTTCGGAGAGTTTCACGTTGCGGTTAATGATCGTGCGGAAGACCTTTTCCTTGAAATAGCGGTGCACTTCCTTGGCGACGGAGGTGGAGAGATTGAGCCGCTTGTCAAACATGGTGAGCAGAATGCCGAGGATATTGAGCTGGGGATTGAGGTTCTTTTGGATCAGGCGGATGGTGGTGAGCAACTGACTGACGCCTTCGAGTGCGTAGTATTCACACTGGAGCGGGACGAGGACATCGGTGCTGGCGGTCATGGCATTGACGGTGAGCAGTCCCAGGGAGGGCGGGCAGTCGATGATGATATAATCAAAGAGGTTGCGGATCGGCTGGAGCGCTTCCTTGAGTTTGTACTCGCGGGCAAATTCGTGGACGAGTTCGATCTCCGCCCCGGTAAGGTGGATATTGCCGGGGATGCAGGACAGACGGTCGATGGCGGTGGTGAGGATAACGTCTTCAATGGCAGTGTGTCGGATGAGAGCATCGTAGATCTGGAGTGGCACGTTGTCTTTGTCGATGCCCACACCGCTGGAGGCATTGCCCTGAGGATCAAAATCAATCAGGAGCGTCCGCCGTTCCAGGATCGCCAGTCCGGCAGCGAGGTTGACGGCGGTGGTGGTCTTGCCCACGCCGCCTTTTTGGTTCACAATGGTTATAATCTTGCTCATATCCTCTCTGTATTTAGGTTATTGGTCGCTTTGGAGAGCGACCCAACCAGATCATTCCGGTCAAGGGCAAGGATGCGTCGGAAGCCGAGTCCGGGTACGTCTTCTTCCAGCAGGGTTTGATAGCGCAGATTGGCAATATCGTCGAGACGATGCGCTTTGTAAAAGATCACCTTGCCATTGCGGCGGAGTAACTGACGCAGGGGCGGGAGATAGCGCTCCTCCATCGCCACCGCACGACAGATAATATAATCGAACCGCGGGCTTTCAGCGGAGAGGGCATAGTTCTCCAACCGTTGATTGATCACCCGGCAGTCCTTGATGTTCAGCCGATCCAGCATTTGACGCAGGATCAGGCATTTCTTGCGGATGGCTTCCAGCAGGAACATCCGCACTTGGGGACATGCCAGACGGATAGGGATGCCGGGTAAACCGCCACCACTGCCAAAATCCAGGATCATCTGCTTTTCGAAGTCAAGACATTTGAGGGCAAGCAAGCTGTCAAGAAAATGGTACAGCCAAACGTGCTCCGGTGGGGTTTTACGCGAGATGAGATTGACCTGGGGGTTGTATTCCTGGAGGAGTTGATGAAATCGGGAAAGGCTGTTTATCACCCGATCCGGATCAGCGACACGGAAAGCGGTCAGGAAGTCATAGACCTGCTGCTGTTGGTGACTGTGGCTCATTCGGGATCATCCCTGAGATACGTGCGTAAAAGGGCTTGTACGAGGAAGGAATTATCCGTTGTCATCTGCCTCAGAAGGGCTCGGGCATCCGGCAGATCGAGGCGTTTTAAACTGCGGGCGGCAATGTAGCGAAAGCGCTCGTAGGGGTGATCAATATAGCCGGAAAGGATCGCGATGCTGGCAGGGTCTTTGATGCTGCCGAGTACGGACAGGGTGAGAGGGATGAAACGCCGGTCGCTGAGAAATCCATGCAGATATGGTAAGAGCAGGGTGTCTCCGCTGGCGGCGATGAGCGATACGGCGTTTTTCACTACTAAAGTGTCCGGGTTCCGGATGGCGGTATAAAGTGCGGTCTTGAAGGCATCGGAACTCTTGAGGAACTCTTCCAGGGTACGGTATTCCAAGCCGGACTTGGTAGCAAGTTTATTAGCGGTGATGTATTGAATTGCCTCATCCGGACGGGCGGAGAGGTATTGTCTTGCCTGACGCACCCGTTGCACGGCAGAGCCGACTTCCCATTCGGAAGCAATGGTAAAAAGGCGGTCGATCGGCATTAAACTATCCACATCCGCCACTGCTTCGGTAGCTAAGGTTTCCGTGCGTGACCGTCCCTGCCGGAAGAGGTCGATGTCCCTGCCGATGCCATAAGTGCCGCGTTGCCAGGTGCTGTTCTCAGTAAACAGCGTGTCGGGATAGACGTCGTCCCCACCGGTATCCAGGAAGAGTCCGATGCCTCCGCTGTCCCGGGCTTGATTGGCAAAGCCGTAGTTGGATTGATCCCGGCGTTCATAACGGTCATTGCCGGCAACGTCGATGAAGATACCTACGCTGTTGGTCAGTCCCAAGCCATTGCCACCGGGAAGGGAATAGACGTCATTGCCGTCTCCGTCATAGAGGCAGCCGAATGCCCAGTCATGTCCGGCGCCTTGTCCGGGTCCGTTTTTAGAGTAGTACTGGTCGTCACCTTCACCGTCCCAGAGGATGCCGTTTGCCAGGTGAATTCCGGAGCCCTGGGGATAATAAACGGCGTTGTAAACGTCATTGCCGGTGGCGTCCAAGAGCATGCCGGTGGCATACCAGTAGCCGACGCCCTGAGCATAGACGCCGCCAATATAACGGTCGTTGCCGCAGTGGTCATAGATCAAGCCCAAGCCACCAGCGTAGTCGGGACGTAAGCCAAAGCCCATGCCCTGCCCCAGAGAACGGTAGTCAAAGGGTGCCAAGGGTTTGTGCAAGTATTTGCCACCGATGTAATAAAGATCATTGCCCGACCAGTCCAGGACTGCACCGCAACCCAGCACTCCGCCCATGCCCTGGGCTAAGGAGGTGGCAGAATAGCAGTCATTCCCACTCTTGTCCACTAACAGGGCAAGACCGAACATCGCTGCGCCCTGGGAGAATAGACCGCTTTGGTAGATATCGTCTCCGGCAGCATCAAAATGGAGGTTTATCCCGCAGAAGCTGCTGAAAGCAAAGTCGTCCGTGCGGTAGGTGTCATTACCCGATAGATCGATCGAGCAGCCCAGACCTCCGATGACGGCAAAACCGCTGCCGATCCGGTCAAAGCGATAGGTGTCGTCACCGGTCAGGTCAATATACAGATAGAGCGGATGATTCCAGGTGGTATGGATCGGGATCTCATAGCGGTCATTGCCGGAAGGCTCGAGAACAAAGGCAATGGGTCGGTTTTTATGGCGGTTGAGGAAGGGCTGATCATAGGTGTCGTTTCCGCTGCCTCCGATGATCATCAGCCCGTGACGGGTCTTGCGGACGATCGGCTTAGGGTTGCTGAAACGGGTGCCCCCCAGTCGTTCCTGCAAAACCTCTATGCCGGTGAGGTAGATCATCTGTGCCTGCTTCAGGGCGGTGAAGTTGACACTCTCAAACAGCGCTGCGTAGGCGGTTAGATCGAAGTCCGTCAAATCCGGCAGACCCTGAGAGGAAAGGTAGGATGCGTATTTCTCCTTGTCCTCTTCCTCGTCATAGATCCTGTAATAGAGGACGGTCATGCTGTCCCGCTGAGCCGGAGAAAGCGCGTCGAAGGCACGGGAAAGCGGGATTGAGACCTCGTCAAAGAGGTGTTCCACATAGCGTAAGATGTCTCTGGGCTTGGCTTTGGAGGTAAGGCGGCGTTCCAGGTGTAAGCGCTGTTCGGCTTGCAGTTCCGTATCCCAGCCCGGATCGATCTCACTACCTGCTGGCGTAAATGTAATGGCGGAGAGAAAGCTCAGGGGGGAACGCAGACCGGAGATGTCTTCAATGGGCTGGCAGATCCTTCTCAGCTCAGCGATCCGGTCAAATGCCGACCAGGGATTCTGGAGCAGCGACAACTGAGATTCCGTCTTGAACCGGGTGGAAAGATCCCAGTCCTTCTCAAAGATCAAAGCCCCCGGATCAAGCTCCGCCGTTCCCGTTAAATCATACAGCTGCCGGAGTACGACCTCATCCCGGTCAAGCTCTGTTGATAAAAGTGCTTGACAGGATAGTATTGTGCAGATAATTATGAAAATGCGTTTGAACATTTGTATCCTCATTGAGGCACAAAACGCCAGGCTCGTGATATTGTCAACCGGATATCGGATCAAAGAGCTCACGGCTATGGTTACTAATCTGTTACATGACTGCAGTTAAAGAGATTATGGAATAAGTAAGATGAGAATCAGAATCGGCACCATCATCAGCATCAATATCGTGGCAATGATCTTTATGGCTATCATCCTGATTGTCACGCATGCTATCATCAACCGATCCTTCGGCGATCTGGAACGGGAATTGAAGCAACGGCAGATTCAGCGGTTCGAGGATAGTTTTGCGGCAATGAAGGAAGAAATCACCATCATCACCCGCGACTGGGCACATTGGGACGATACTTACGATTACATTAATAACCGCAATCCCAGCTACGTGGCAAGTAATTTCACCAACAATACCTTCATTAATTATAAGCTGAATCTCACGGTGATCTATGACCGGGACTTCAATCCGATCCTTACCCGGTATTTTGATAATGAGACCGAGATTCTGGGGGAAGTTCCGGAAACTATCCTGCCCCAATTGGACAAGCTCAAATCCCCTACCCGTTCCAGCCCGGATGGATATGTATCCGGCATCGTGCCTACCGATCGTGGGAACATTCTGGTTTGTATCCTGAAGGTCATGCATAGTGACGGTAGCGGTCCACCCAACGGATACTTCCTGATGGGCAAGATACTGGTATCAACTGACTTCACAGCCATGCGGGGATTCCCGGCGATCACCATCAGAGTCTATGACCTGAATGGACAGGATGCACTGGCTGTGGAAGCTGTAGAATACCTCAATAATCATAAGAACGGAGAAACGATAGTATTCACGTCATCACGAAAGATAGATGGCTGGACGGTGGTTAAGGATATTCATGGCAAGGATGCATATCTGGTCGTTTTATCCTCTGTTCCGGAGGTATTGACTGTCGGAAAGAATATGCGAAACTACATCCTACTCATATATCTATTCCTCTCTGTTCTACAATCGGTGGTTCTTTATCAGACCCTTAACGTCCGGGTGATCAAACGCCTGGTCTCGGTGCAGGAACAACTCAAGCAGATCACTCTGGACAAGCGACATCAGGGTATCGTGCACTATGACGGCAAGGACGAGATCGCCGATCTGTCCAATCATATCAACGACATGCTGCTTTCGCTCCAGAAAGCGCTGGCTATGAAGAACGAGTTTTTTGCCGGCATGAGCCATGAGATCCGCACTCCGCTTAATGCCATCACCGGGATGAGCAGTTTATTGATGAACAGCAAACCGGATGAAACACAAAGGGATTACATCGAAGCCATCCTGTTGAGTTGTGAATCGCTGTCCAAACTCATCAACGACATTCTTGATTTTTCCCGGTTGGAATACTACAGCGCTCACTTCGATCATGAGCCTTTTGACCTGAGACACTGCATCAATAGTGCGGTCAAAATCGTTCGAAACAAAGCCGAAGAAAAGGAACTGATCCTGAATGTAACCATCGCTCCGGATGTGCCACATTCCGTGACGGGTGACAAAGCCAAGACCTGTCAGATCTTGCTCAATTTGCTCTTCAACGCGATCAAGTTCACTGATACTGGTACAATCGAACTGAGAGTCTTTAAGGATGAGAAACCCGGTTATATCGGCTTCACTGTTTCGGATACCGGTATCGGCATTCCAACCGAAGAGCAGGCCAGGATCTTTTGTCCATTTATCCATATATCCAATTCACAAGACCGCTATGGCAGTGGTTTGGGACTGCATATCACCCAGAAACTGGTTTCTTTGATGGAAGGGAAGATCAGTTTTTCCAGCACCCTCGGGCAGGGTACGATCTTTACCTTTGATCTGCTTCTGCCGGAAGCAGACCTGCCGGTGATCATTTCTTCTGATATTGAATCCCGGGATGCCGGCGGTGTTGCCTCCACTGAGATTATCGCTATTGCCGACCGTTATCCAATGCCGATCATGGTCGTAGAGGATAATCCGATCAACCTGAAAATGATGGTCCACTTACTAAGTGCAATGGGTTATGAACCAACCGCAGCCACCAATGGTAAACTGGCACTTGAAGTATTGTCGATCAAACCTGCCGAACTCATCTTTATGGATGTCCAGATGCCGATCATGGATGGATATGCCTGCACCGCTGCGATCAAAACCAGACCCGACCGCTACGGCAGTCCAGTTGTTATTGCGCTCACGGCGAATGCCTTGAGCGAGGATAGCAAGATATGTCTGGCACAGGGAATGGACGATTACATCCCCAAACCGATTCAGGTACAGGCAATCAACGATATGATCATTAAATGGTCGGGCAGGAGCAAAATTTGAACGCACAGGTGATTCACAGTAACAAATAGATGAAGATAAATGAGATTAGCATGACGAGAACAGAGAAACCCAGGCATAAAAAACCGCTTGACGATCGCACCCGAGATTCCCAGTCGCTGAGAGTCATACTGCCGGAAGACGTGTGGAAATGGCATATTCTGGAAGAACTGCTGGACCGCGTTTTGTCCATGTACAACTATCAAGAGATCCGCCTTTCGGTCCTGCAGGACTACTCCATCCTGCATCAGGGCATAACGGCTCTGATCGACAATAAAGAAGCCGAGCACGTAGTCCGTCAGGTGGTCAACCTCAATCATCCCGACGATAATATCAGCTTACTGAGTCTGAGACCGGAGGGGACGATCAGCGTCCTTCATCAGACCGCCCAGAATTACAGAAGGGGAGAGATTCACCGGCTTTATTATCATGGTCCCATGTTCCGTAAGAATCAGGATATGCAACCTATGGAATTCCACCAACTGGGGGTTGAAATGCTGGGCAGCGACAGCATTTTGTCCGAGAACGAGATCATCAGTCTCGGTATGCGGATCTGCCGGGAACTGGGGCTCCGGGACACGGTGCTGGAGATCAATAGTTATGGCTGCGAGTGGTGCCGTCAGGGGTTCTTTGCCACCGTCCGTCAGTATGTTAAGGACAATCACGGAGATTATTGCCGGCAATGTCATGAATCCTTGTCCGAAAACCCACTCTTGATGCCCATGTGCCAGAGTGATCACTGCCTCCAGACCACGCTCAAAGGTCCGCGGATTCAAGATTTCCTCTGTGATAAATGCCGGCTAAACTTCCACAAGATCAAGCGTATCCAAAGCAACCTGGCCAATGAATACAGGGTAAACCATCATCTTTTCAAGCACTTCGCTTATTACAACGAAACGGTGTTTGACTTCATCGTCCGGAATAACAACAAAGACATCATCATCGGCGGAGGCGGTCGCTACGATGCCCTCTCGGAAGCGACCATCGGCAATAAAATCCCGGCGGTAGGTTTTTATCTCCATCTGGACCGGATTTTCGAGATCATGGATCAACGTCACCTTTTTATCCGCCAGAACGACGATTTTACCGTCTATATCTGTGCCCAGTCACCTGACCTCGAGATAATGATGCTCCAGATCGTCCAGGATCTGCATAGTTACGGGATTGGGACAATTCTGGGCGCCGACATCCTGGAAACGGAGACCGAGATCGCCAATGCCAAGGCAAAACACTGCGAACTAATGATCATCCTCCGAGATGAAAACATCCGCGAGGGTAAGATCCTCATCCGCAACCTCGTCAAGGAATACCAGGATTACATCCCCTTGAACCAGATCTCGCAGGAAATCATCATTGCCCGCAAGGCACTGCAGCATTCCTGATATGAAAGGTAAGGGCGTTTTCCTCTTTCGGGATGGCAAATTCTGTTTGCCACCGCGCTCACAATCAAGTAGGGGCGCTTTCCTACCGCCCCCACAATCAAGTAGGGGCGCTTTCCCTCAGCGCCCCATACTAAGGAGAAAAGAATGCAAAGTATCATGACGCACCGGGCGCCCAGCGCCATTGGTCCCTATTCTCAGGCGGTGATCCGCAACAACACGATGTTCATCTCCGGCCAGCTTGGGATTGATCCCGTCTCCGGAGCCATGCCGGGTGGCTTCATAGAGCAGGCGACCCTGGTCTTTGGCAATATCAAGGCTATCCTTGAAGCCGCCGGAATGGGTTTTCCCAATGTGGCGAAGGTCACTGTTTTCCTCAAGGATATGGACGATTTTTCGTCCCTCAACGAGATTTACAGCCGCTATTTCAGCCTGCCCTATCCAGCGCGGGAAGCGGTACAGGTAGCGCGTTTGCCCCGGGATGGTCTGATCGAGATCTCCGTGATCGCCATGAAATAACGGAGCACCGATGAGTATCACCACCAAGACCGGCGACCAAGGCACCACCTCGCTTTATAGCGGAGAATGCATCGGCAAAGGCGAGATCCGCGTCGAATCATACGGCACTCTGGATGAACTGGACGCCCATATCGGCGAGGCAAGACACTACATCGAGCCGGAGGAGATCAGGCAGATCCTGACCGACCTCCAGAACCGGCTCTCCCGCTCTATGGGAGAGCTCGCCTCGATCTCGCAGACCTATCCCTATCCGATTTGCCTGAAGGACGTGGATGAGCTGACCGCTCTCGTGTATCGCTTTGAGGCAGAGGTCGATCTGAGCGGATTTGTGATCCCGGGCATGACTCTTGCCTCCGCCAAATTGGATATCTGCCGCACCATTGCCCGGCGGGCTGAACGCCGCATTGCCGAGCTTGCCCAGAAAGAACCGGTGCCACCTGAGATCCAGCAATTCGTCAACCGCCTCTCCGATCTGTTTTATATCATGGCTCGCAGGCTCGAACAGCATTGCGGCGTATTGACCTACAAAACCAAACCGGACGAACCCGGATGTGAAAGATAAACACACATCCGGACCGGCAAGCGGAGAGCCGGAATTCTCCCCCCCCATCATAAATGGGAAGCCGGGCTCCGCTTCGGTAATGGGAGAACCGGAATTCTCTCCCCATAAGGAGTACTGAATTGTATCAAATCGTATTGATCAGACATGGTGAAAGCACCTGGAACAAGGAAAACCTCTTTACCGGCTGGACAGACGTCGATCTCTCCGACCGAGGGATCAGCGAAGCGCACATCGCCGGCAAACGCTTATTGGAAGCCGGTTTTACCTTTGATGAAGCATGGACCAGCGTCCTCAAGCGTGCCATCCGCACCCTCTGGATCGTCCTGGATGAAATGGACTTGATGTGGCTGCCGGTGTGCCATGACTGGCGGCTTAACGAACGTCACTACGGCGCCTTGCAGGGCTTGAACAAAGCCGAAACCGCGGAAAAATACGGCGAAGATCAAGTCCGGATCTGGCGCCGGAGTTATGACATCCCTCCGCCTTCACTGACTCCGGACGATCCCCGTTATCCGGGAAACGACCCCCGTTACAATTCCCTGACCAAAGACCAGTTGCCTCTGACCGAAGCTCTTCTGAACACCTGCCGGCGAACCTTGCCCTTCTGGAACGAGATCGTCATTCCCCGGCTGATAAGCAGAAAAAGGATGATCATTGCCGCCCATGGCAATAGCATCCGCGCCATCGTCAAGACCCTGGACAACATCAGCGACGCCGATATCGTCAGCCTCAATATCCCCACCGGCATCCCGCTCATCTATGAATTTGACCGGAATCTCGAGGTCATCGGTAGTCGCTATCTTGCTCCGGCAGAAGAACTTGCCGCTGCTCAACAGGCAGTTGCCAATCAAGCTAAAATACAATAAGTTGGGTCTCTTAACCAGTCAGTTCTCTACCTTCTGACTCATCCGCCTCCGACTCATCCTCATTAAATATCATTGGAGTGGTTGCTTCACCTTCGTGTGTGCCCATCTTAATCAAGCGGTTATCCCCTCTTAATCAAGCGTTAATTATTAACGCTTGATTAAGAGGGGATAACCGCTTGATTAAGAGGGGCAAGCAGAAAACACGCAACCTCGGCTCTGTTGATTTGAGTGATGAATTGGTTGCAGGCATAAAATAGTGGGGAGGGATATGGGTAAGAAAAAGGTATCAGGTTTATGGGTTGCTCTATTCATGATGTAACCGGGTCCAAATCCTGTCAAAGCAAACGCCGTACCCGTGAATTGCATCACAGGGACGTTCTCTTCATCATTCAGGCGAGAGCATTGTCCACAAACCGTTCCAGGTATAACTGCAAAGCTCTCGAAATGAAGATACGGACCAGCTATGCTTATGCCACGGATCGGCTAAGCTAATGACATTCGGTTATACGATCAAAGTTCGTCTGTAGCATAAGCGAAGCTGGTCGGTACTATCCACTTTGGTATTGTAAGCTTTGAACAGTCGAGTATATATATAGCCCAGATTGATGGGTTACACCTGCTGCCCCGATTTTTCAACGGTCTTCAGGTACATCCGCCTCGCTGAAGGGACGCTGCCCTGCGGTCAGCTTCCCTGACCTCCTCATTCATAGTCCGAGGCCAGCCGTCACCATCCGTAGGGGCGCTTTCCCTCAGCGCCCCATCCGCACTCTCTCAGCTCTCCTGGCATTAGCATTGTATCCGCCTCCCGGTGTTCTCTTGGATGATCTGGTTGTAGAATATCAAAAAGTAGATGATCGCCGTGCCTCCGAAGCCCGCCGCCGCCACAAAGCTCCATACCGGACTTTGCCTCCAGAGGTAAGCTCCGCCCAAAGCGGCAAACGAGACAATAGTATCCCGGAGAAAATAGTAGGCGCCAAAGGATGTCGCCTTACTCTCCGCCGGTGCCAGTTCCATGATCAGGGACTTGCGGGAGGGTTCGCCAAATTCCTTGAGCCCTCTCACGACAAAGGCGATGACAAATGCGGTAAAGCTGCTGCTGACCATGATCACCACGGGAAAGAAGGTAAACATGACATAGGATACCATGATCAGTTTTTTCTTGTCGATCCGCGCTGCCACGGTTGCTACTGGGATGTAGATCAGAAGTGCCGTGACCATTTCGATGGCGGTCAGAATCCCAAACCGGGCGGCATTGATCCCGTGATTGGTGACCACCCAGACCACGACAAAGGCGTATGGGATCTGCTCACAATAGCGGATCAGGATGTCCGAGACCAGCAAATGACGCATGGGTTTGGTGAACCGGAATCTGATCCGGGGAGCGGAAGCCCTGGTCGGGTCATCCTTTCGGACCAGGCGCTGTTGGACGATCAGCGAGAGCAGAGCCAGGATGATCGCCAGGACAAATGACCAGCGGATGCCGTGTTTCGTTCCATAAGTGCTGATCAGAACTCCCCCGATGATCGGACCCAGTGCCATCGGGATCCGCCTTACCATCGAGTGCAGTGAGACGCCCATCACCTTTTTACCCTCGGGTAGAACCTGATGGACCAGCGTCATCGATGCGGGAGTGGAGATCGCTGTCCAGGAGATGAACAACACTGCTCCCAGCAATACCGCCCACCATTGAGGGATCAGGATGACTAATAGATATCCGGGGATGGCGATCATCGTAAACACATTCAACGCTCGTTTATAGCCCAGGCGATCGGACAGGTAGCCTCCCACGACGGAATAGACCGCACCCAGGAAGTTGTCCATCCAGTTGAGCAATCCGATCATCATCGCCGATCCGCCCAAAGCTATGAGATAGATCGGCAGAAACCGCTCGGAGAGCCGTTCTCCCAGTCCCATGAAGACGGACATCAGGAGCATGGCTACGATGCTACGTTTGAGCCCAAGGAAAGTGATGATCTTGCGCACTTTCACCTCCTTTTTCATTAAATAGGGCGCTTTGTCAAGATGCTCCTACGCCAGATTGCTTTGTCATGACGCCCCCACTAAGAACTCCCTCTTAGGGTTGCTCTCCTGAAGCGACCTCATTCGTAACCCTGTGTCCGACAGCTTATCCATAGGGCGCTTTGGCGCCTGATGACATGCTTCATGCGCCGTCCTGATCAGTGCT
>VGPI01000013.1 GCA_016875595.1 Candidatus Cloacimonadota bacterium | reverse complement strand
CGTAACAAAATACCTAATTGGGAAGTTAGAGAAGGCGTATTTCCAGCCCTCTATGATATCCGTCAGGGATGTTGTTTTATTCGAAGGGTGGGTTTGTTTGACATGAATGAACAGCAGAGATGCAATAACAAACAAGTATGATGCGGCATTGATGGTGAAACATATACCTTCATTGAATAAGATTATGAGAAATCCGGCCACCGCAGGACCTATCAATCTGGCTCCATTAAACATGGCAGAATTCAACGCAATGGCATTAGGTATTAAGTTCTTATCGCCCACCAAGTCAATCACGATTGAGTGTCTGATCGGTGCATCCACCGCATCTATGATCCCCTGAAATACGCTCAGAGCCATCAATGGATACAACACTGTGGACGTAATGAAACCGGTCAATACAAGAACTGCCAGCAGAGACGCCTGGATCAGAGCCGCAGTTTGAGTTAAGATCAGCATTTTGTGACGGTTCCATCGGTCAGCCCAAACTCCGGCAAAAGGACTGATAAGAACTGAGGGGATTTGGCTAAGAAAACTCAATAACCCCAGAAGCAGAAGTGAATTGGTCAATCGATATACAAACCAAGCCATGGCAGTTCGTTGGATCCAAGTCCCGATCAACGATATTCCTTGCCCGACGAAGAACAACCTGTAGTTGTGGAGCGTTAGAGCAGTAAACAGGGACTTGATTGGTACACGCATTCTATAAAATAAACCTCGAGAGGTCTTCGTTTTCGATCAGTTTGGACAGTTTGTTTCGGACAAAGGCACCCGATATAACGATCTTTTTCTGCCCACCCTCCGGTAATTCAAACAGATATTCCTCCAGAAGAGCATTCATGATAGTATGTAATCGACGGGCTCCAATGTCCTCCATCTTCTCATTAGCCATGGCAGCAGAATAGGCAATTTCCCGGATGGCATCTTTCTGGAAGGATAAAACCGTGCCTTCAGTCCGGAACAATTCCTTGTATTGCGTGATCAATGCATTCTCTGGCTCCGTAAGGATCAATTCAAAATCGTTCTGCGTTAAACTTCTCAATTCCACCCGGATTGGAAATCTACCCTGCAATTCCGGGATCAGATCAGAAGGTTTAACAGTGCTGAACGCCCCCGCAGATATGAAGAGGATATGAGAAGTATCAATCGAACCATATCTGGTCGGTACGGATGAACCCTCCACAATAGGAAGCAGATCTCTTTGAACCCCGGAACGAGAAACGTCAATACCACCGTATTTCTCAACCGTTGCGATCTTATCGATCTCATCGATAAACACAATCCCATTATCTTCTACTGCCCGGGTAGCTGTCTCCACTACTCGCTCACGACTCACCAGCCGGTTCGATTCAATTTCGACAAAGTGTTTCATTGCGTCCGGGATGTTCATCTTAACCGTTTTCTCTGCCCTCTTACCCGGCAACATGTTGGACAGCATTTCAGAGATATTGATATCCAGTATATCAAAATTGAAATTGGACATCACTTCGACATGGGGTGGAGTATCCAGTTCATTAACAAATTCGATTTCCCGGTCGTCCAGATCGCCATTGAGAAGCTTAACACGCATCTTATCCCTGTTACGCAGATAACGTTTTTGCCGATCCTCATTGACTATTTCCAGACCATCTCTGGTGATCTTGGGAGAGGGGATCAGGATATCCAGTATCCGGCCTGTCGCATTTTGCCGGGCGATCGGGAGGATCTCATCCAGCATTTGCTGACGGATCTGTGCCACGGCAATATTCATCAATTCTCGCACCATTGATTCCACATCGCGGCCGACATAACCGACCTCAGTGAACTTGGATGCCTCCACCTTGATAAAGGGAGCATTTGCCAATCTGGATAATCTCCGGGCGATCTCTGTCTTTCCAATTCCTGTCGGACCAATGAGGATGATATTGTTGGGCATAATCTCTTTTTGCATTTCACCGGGGATCTGTTGTCGGCGCCACCGGTTACGCAATGCGATGGCAACAGCTTTCTTGGCATCGGTCTGTCCGATGATGTATTTATCCAGCTCTTTTACAATTCTCCGTGGGGTCAATTGATCAACTGGCAGCATCATATCTCCTCAATGACGATATTATGGTTGGTATAGATGCAGATATCAGCGGCAATATTCAGGGATCTGTTAACGATCTCTGCATTTGAAAGATCAGTGTTATCCACGAGTGCCCGAGCTGCTGCCAAGGCATAGTTACCACCAGAACCAATAGCAATTATGCCATCATCAGATTCCAGAACATCTCCCCCACCGCTGATCAGCAGGATGCTGGTCTTATCACCGGCTATCATCAGGGCATCAAGACGTCTGAGATACTTGTCGCTTCTCCAGTCCTTGGCGAGTTCAACCGCTGCTTTCCGGAGATTTCCCTTGTGCGATCTCAATTTGTCTTCAAACTTGTCATACAGTGTAATCGCATCGGCTGTAGCACCAGCAAAGCCGATCACGACATTATTATCGAAGAGCTTTCTGATCTTGATGGCATGTGACTTAACCACGCTATTTCCCAACGTGACTTGTCCATCACCACCAATCGTTGCGTGTCCTATCCGGTAAATCCCCAGGATAGTGGTACCATGCATCTCATTCATCGGTTTTTTCCTTATCCTGCTTTGGCGGGAATCTAAAAGAGCTTTTCTTTTTCCGTGTTTCGCCCCCTAAGGTCGCTTGAGGCGAAGCCGGGTCAGCCGTTCCCTCGGGGGGATGCACATTATATTCAAATCTCAGCTCTTTCGCCCGATCATGCTTTTTTCTAACAATCGGCTCTTCTTCTTCATCAATGTTATATAAAATAATCCCGAATATCTCCTCAGTACCCAAGGTCTCCTTTTCGAGCAGTTCGATGCTCAGAATATCCAGGAGAACTCGATGCTGGGTCATTATCTCCAATGCAGTTTGATGTGCTTCATGGATAAAACTCCTGATCTCCGAATCCACTAAGCGCGCGGTCTCATCGCTGTAAACATCCCGAGCAACCAGTTCTTTCCCCAGATAAACCTCACCATGATCTTTACCGATGGTCACCGGTCCGATCTTGTCGCTCATCCCCCAGGCACAGACCATTTTCTTGGCTATATCCGTACAACGCTCAATATCATTGCCCGCGCCGGTGGTCAATTCACCAAATACGATCTCCTCCGCTACCCGTCCTCCCATCAATGAGACCAGGATCTGCTGCAGATAGGAGCGGGAGTAATTGCTTTTATCCGTAAGCAAATAGTGCGTGGCTCCACCTGTAAATCCCCGTGGTATGATAGACACCTTGTGGACTGGTTCTACCTTTTCCTGAAAGACGGATGTCAGGACATGACCTATCTCGTGATATGCGATCATCTGTTTCTCATCTTCCGGGATCAAGCGGCTTTTCTTCTCCTTACCGAGGATCAACTTATCTTTGGCTTCTTCAAAATCTATCATCTCGATCTGTTTCTTGTTTTTTCCAGCGGCTATCAGCGCAGCTTCATTTACTATGTTTGCCAGATCAGCTCCGCTAAATCCCGGTGTTCCCCTGGCGATCAATTCCAGATGAACATCAGCTCCCAAAGGAACTCTGGAAGAATGAACCCGTAAAATCTCAGTCCTGCCTTTGATATCTGGCAGATCAACCGTCACCTGCCGGTCAAATCTGCCTGGCCGTAACAGCGCTGAATCAAGCATATCCGGACGATTGGTCGCAGCAATGATGATAACCGAATCATTGGGTTCGAAACCATCCATTTCAACCAATAACTGATTCAAGGTCTGTTCTCTTTCATCGTGACCACCCCCAAGACCCGTTCCGCGGTGCCTGCCAACAGCATCTATCTCATCGATAAAGGCGATGCAAGGAGCTTTCTTCTTTGCTTGCTCAAAGAGATCACGAACCCGGGCAGCTCCAACTCCGACGAACATTTCGACGAAATCCGATCCGCTGATCGAGAAAAAGGGGACTCCAGCTTCGCCGGATACAGCTTTTGCCAGAAGCGTCTTTCCCGTTCCAGGCCTGCCGATCAAAAGAACCCCGCGAGGGATTCGACCGCCCAAGCGTTGAAAACGCTTGGGATCTTTCAAAAATTGCACAATTTCCTGCAATTCCTCCTTTGCCTCATCCACTCCGGCTACATCCTGGAAGGTGATCTTGGTCTTGCTCGCTTCATACAATTTAGCTCGGCTTTTACTGAAGCTGAACGCTTTGGAATTACTACTTCCCATCTTGCGCAAGAAGAAGAACCAAAAACCGATGATCAAAAGAAAGGGAAACAAGAAAGACAGCGATGCCAACCAGCGGGAAGGTCTTGTAGAGCTTACTTTAACTCCCTTATCAATCAGAAATTCAATCAACTGCGGATCTTCAAAAGGGATCATGGTCTGGTATTTTTTTCCGCTGCTTGTGAAATTGATATCCCTGTCATCAAACTCCGCTTCGATTACAGTGTCTTGCTCCAACATCTGTCGAAATTCCTTGTAATCGACTTTCTGGCTCTTTTCGGATGAGGTGGAATATGCCTGATAAAGGATGAATGCCACGAGAATGATCAACAGCAAGTAAGGAAATGAAATTGCGGATCTGCCACCGGACTGGCTGGGTGGGACATTCTTGTCTCTGTTCACCGGGGTTTCTGGCGATTTCTTGACCTTGCGTTTAAACAAGAAGCTGCGGATCACACTGATTAGGAATACAAGTACAATTACAATAATAAAACCCCGGATAAAGGAATTGAATGAAGTCATCCAAGCGGTTTCATCCGGATCGTTGTTTGTCTGCTCTTGAGAACCTGAATCATCTGCTGTGATCGTATCGCTCACGGCTCCGACATCCGCTGTTAATGTGTCTCGTTTTACATCGACATCCGAGGTCGATGCTCTTCTATCCTGCCCGTAACACAATGATGTGACGACCAATAACAGACCTAAGATAATGACGCTTTTCATTGATATATTTCTTCCTTAAGAATACCGATATATGGCAGGTTGCGGTATGTTTCATTGTAATCCAGACCATATCCGACCACGAATTCATGGCCGATCGCAAAGCCCACATAATCAAACACGACATCGATCTTATGTGCCTTGGGTTTATCAAGCAGAACGCAGGTTTTGACGGAATGCGGATTGTGCTTATTGATATACTCGGTGATGTACCCCAGAGACAGTCCCGAATCCACGATATCCTCGACGATGATCACATCTCTGCCGTTGATATCTATATCCAGGTCCTTGTGTATCTTTACCACGCCGGTGCTGACTGTACCGCTACCATAACTCGATATAGCCAGAAAATCGACCTGCATCGGTATGGATATGCTGCGGATCAAATCAGCCAGAAAGACGAACCCGCCCTTGAGGATCCCTACCATGACAGGCTTCTTCTCTTTGTAGTCATGAGTTATCTGTACTCCCAATTCGCGTATTCGTGCCTGGATCCTATATTCATCAAACAGGACGGCTGATAGGTCACAATTCATAGTATTCATCTTTATCTCCCTGAGATATTCTTCGGTTGGCAGCTCGCTTTCGCACTGTGCTGATCATTTCATATCTTATTATCAAATACCGGTTTGTCGCTTCTGTCACGCTTGCCCGGTGGTCAGATCTATGTCCTACCACCCATAATATCTTGGCAGAATCGCAAAGAATGGGGATGCTGTCCCGATCAAATTTCGGTACTTTCTCATCGATAAAAAAGTCTTTCAGTTTCTTTATTCCCCGCATGCCAAATGGGATAAATCGGTCTCCATCCATGCGTTGTCTGATGGTCAGGGGATAGATCACCTTGCCTTCATCCAGAACAATCTCTCTTTTGTCCCGATCTTCCCAGGCGTGCTTTGGCAAGATCTTGACCCGGCGGATAAAAAAGCGGAAATTCCTAAAGACCAGGCGGGATCTATCCTCATCAATGACGACCGGTTGAACATTTTCGTCTGGAATCTCGACATGCGTAAAAACGAGTTGCTCATACTGACGGATCACTGCCACATTTTTCTTTAGCTGGACGATCTTTGACCCCTCAGATGTGTAAAGCTGACTGATCGATAGCATGGTCTTGCGGTAGAAATCCTGTTCCGACCCTGTTAGCTGCCGATACACTTCCCGGCAACAATAAAACTGCTCCAAGGGCTTCAGCTCCCGCAGATGGATGATTGATATACTCACAAAGTCGCCACCCTGATCGATAATGAGTTTCTTGAGATGAGTCAATGCCAGGGCGTGGATCAGGGCATCGGCTTCCCGCATGATATTTGCCTGTTCGTTGATCTTATTGATAAAATCGGGGTTATAGCCACTTATGATCTCCGGTATGGTCACATTCCGGATATGATTACGCCGGTAATGGCTGTCCTCATTGCTCCGATCTAACCGGTAAGGGATACTCCCGGCAGCAAGATAATGCAAGATCTGATCACGGTCAAAACACAATAGCGGGTGGATGATCCTCCCGTTTTTCGGTTTGATCCCTGCCAATCCCCGCAGTCCCGTCCCCCGAAAGATATTCATCAGAACGGTCTCGGCTTGATCATTCTTATGATGAGCCAAAGCCACATAACGGAATTGATAACAATCAAGCAGGTGTTCAAAGATCTCAAAGCGCTTGATCCTTGCCTGGTTCTCGAGATCACTCTCCTTTGCCAGTTTGATCTTGCGGGTGATCAATGGTACGTTGTAATGCCGGCACCGGTCTTGCACGAATTGCTCATCGGCATCAGACTCCGCTCCCCTCAGTTGATGATTGACATGAACAGCCAGTAGAGACAGATTCATTATCGAGCGTAACCGAAAGAACAAGACCAACATAGCAATCGAATCCGGACCTCCCGATATTGCCAGCAACACTTTGTCGCCGGACTTGACAAGTTGCTCACAACTTATATATTTTTCAAGCTGTTTGAGCATAATATCCGATTCTGACATTCAAACCTCTGCATACTCTATTGATCTAATTCGGCAATAGTTATACTCAGCCCCTTATTTGTCAACTCCAAAATTCAGCCCTGCCCACCAGTGTGCGCATCGCCTCTCTGATATACTTCCGCCAGGCTGGATCATACCAGAATACAAACGCTTTCTGTAACCGAATCTGACGCCCCTTGGGCACTTCGATCGGTTCACCGGTGTCATACTCCAGTTCGCTGTAATACATGCAAGTAGCTACCGTCATCGGCGTAGGAGTAAATTCCTGTACTTGCTCAATGCGAATATCATTGTCATGCAGCCACTTGCCCAGCTCGTAGGCATCCTCCATCCTGGTTCCCGGATATCCCACGATCAGATAGGGGATCACCTGTTTCTGCTGGCGTGCCTGTCGGCAGCACTTCTCAAATTCCTTTACAAAGCGGACATATTGCTCAAATGGCGGTTTGTTCATCAACTTGAGCACCCGGTCGGAACTGTGTTCCGGAGCCAGTTTGATCCTGCCACCGCTATGATAAAGCGCTAATTCCCTTATGTATTCCCTGCTTTTCAAAGCCATGTCGTGCCTGATCCCTGAGGCAATGAAAACATGCTTGATCCCTTTGATCTTCCTCACCCGCTGGAGCAGATCGATCTGCTTTTCATGCGGATATTCCAGATTACCACACACCGCGGGATAGAGACAGGATGATCTTTGACAATCAGGAGGAAAACCCATCCTGCAGGAACTGCCATACATATTCGCCGTCGGACCGCCGATATCGCTTACCGTACCCTTGAAATCCTGGCGTCTGGTCATCCGGTCGATCTCATTGACCAGGGACTCCGCACTCCGCGATTGGATATGCCGTCCCTGATGCAAACTCAAAGTACAGAAGCGACAACCACCATAACAACCCCGGTGAGAAGTAACGGAATCCCTGATCTGGATATAAGCGGGAATGGTTTGATCCTGATAAACCGGATGCGGAGCATGTGCATACTCCAATCCATAGATCTGGTCAAGCTCATTCTGCGTCAGGGGCTCTGCCGGAGGATTGTGTCTGATCCAGCGTGAACCATTACGTTGATAGATGGTTTTCGTTGCCTGATACCGGTTAAACTCAAGGGTCATTTGACGGAAGACCGCCTTGTCCACGCACCTGTCACTGTCTGGCAAGATCCAACCCTCGCATTCATTCGCTTCCCGGGAAAATACGACCGTGCCTTTGACATCTCGAATGGATGAGACCTGCTGCCTATCATCCAGAGCAGAAGCGATCTCCCTGATCGCTCTTTCTCCCATACCATAGACCAGGATATCGGCTTTGGCATCCGCCAGAATGCTCTTTCGTACCGAATCGCTCCAATAATCATAATGAGCGATCCGGCGTAGGGATGCCTCAATCCCACCGATCACGATCACGGCATCTTTATCCAGACGTCTGATATGATTGCAATAGATCAGCACTGTCCGGTCAGGACGACAGCCACTCTTGCCACCAGGTGAATAAGCATCGTCATGACGCAGTTTTCGCTGGGCAGTATAGTGATTGACCATGGAATCCATGTTCCCCGAGGTCACTCCCCAGAATAACCGTGGCTTGCCGATTATCTGCCAGTCATCGTCATTCCTGGGTTGGGCTATAATCCCTACTTTGTATCCCTCGGCTTCCAGATATCTGCCGATTATGGCTGCCCCAAAGGAAGGGTGATCCACATAGGCATCACCGGTCACAATTATTATGTCCGGACGATCCCATCCTCTTGCCTGAAGCTCATTTCGGTCGATTGGCAGAAAAGCCGGTACCCTGCCGCTGGTCATTCCATTTTCCCCATAAACAACGAAGGGCAAAAGCAATTCCTGCTTCCACCCCTATTGTCTGTTATTTACAGATTGATTATTGATTGATCCGGATGATATTGATGGCTTGGACACCTTTTTCCGTTTCCATCAGGTCAAAGCTGACCATTTCGTCCTGATCCAGCACCTTCAATTCCCGTGGTGAATTGGTCACGATCGACTTCCAGTGCACAAAATATTCTTTGTTGTCATCGGTAATGATGAAGCCATAACCTTTATTCTTGTTGAACCACTTGACTTTTCCTTTCATCTGCTCGTTCCTCTCTATGTCAGAAAATACTCTATCCCCAAAACTACTCACATTGTACGGCAGGTCTTATCATGGCAGCGTTTAGTCCATTACCACACAATTAGTAAAGTACAGCTTTGTGACCGATGGCACCACAAAATAGGAAACCCCTATTTAAGTCAATAACATTCTCAATATAGGTTTGCATACTTGATCTTCGCCTATTAACTGGGACCTTTTTTCCTTATGAACTGCCCATCCCAATGCTGAATTTGATTGACAGATTTTGAGCCGTCCCTTATTGGTGAGCAAGGAAAGTTATCCTGGATAGCTGTACTTTCTGCAGGGTGACCAAACTCATGATGTAATAAGCTCATCCACAAAATGATAGGATTTATATTCAAGAAGGAGATACCCAATGGGACAGAGAAAAAAAACGTTGGTTTTACTGGTTATCATGGGCATGATCTCAATCACGTCGATTGTGGGACAAATTTACGACCCACCACCGGCACATCGATATGACGTCATGCAGAGTTTCAGGCCACAGAGCTCTGTGGACAAAGCGGTGGCGGAAAGCATCTGTCGCTTTGGTTTTGATCTCTATCCCCGGCTGAATAAGGCAGGCGAAAACCTCTGTTTTTCCCCGCTCAGCATCAATGCGGCCATGTCGATGGTTGCTGCCGGTGCCAAAGGTAAGACACTTGAGGAGATGCAACAGGTGTTCCACCTTCCGATCTCCGCAGAGGAATACCATTCCCGCTATCACAATCTGATCAAGCTCTTGAACGCCTCCTCAGCGGATTCTCCGTTTAGCTCGGAGATCGCCAACGCCCTGTTTATGAATGAGTTGTACGGTAATTACCTCAATCCCGACTATACCCGCATGGTTCGGGATCAATATCTGGCAGAGCTGTTCTCAATGAGCATGTCCCATCCCCAGAAAGCCGCCGATACCGTTAATAAATGGGTGGCGAATAAGACCCGGAACAAGATCATGTCCATCATCAGCAAAGACGACATTAATGATCACATGGTCATGATGATCCTCAATTCGGTTTTTTTCAAAGCGGAATGGGCTGATGAATTCAAGGCAAATGACAGTTTTGACCGCATGTTTTATCCGCACTATAAAAACGGTGACACCGGCGCTGGGATCGAAGTGAAAACGATGTACAAGAAAGCCAGGTTCCCCTTTGCCAGCGTGGGTAAAGTAAAATTGCTGGAGATGGGATATAAAGGCGGGGAATTCAGTATGATCTTTTTCCTGCCCGAGGATATGACAGAATTTGAAAAGACCCTCAACCGCGATGAATTCGTCCGGTTGATCAGCCATCTGAACGTCAATAACCAAGTGCAAGTCCATCTGCCCAAATTTAAGATCGAGAATTTCTTTGACCTCACAGACACCATTAAATCCATGGGCATGCCCCTTGCTTTCGATGCCTTACAAGCCGATTTTGGCGGAATGCTGGTTCCGGATACTGATCTCAGACTCTTCATCAGGTTTATCAAACACAAGACATTTATCGAAGTGAACGAAAAAGGTACTGAAGCCGCTGCGGTCACAGCCATCGGTATGGAAGGTGTAGGATGCGCTGCACCCGAAGAGATCATCGACGTGTTCCGAGCCGATCATCCTTTCATCTATGCCCTGGTGCACAAACCAAGCATGAGCTTATTGTTTCTGGGCAAGGTAAGCAACCCCAAACCGTAATCCGAACCAGGACGATGATCGGGTTGCTGCTTGAGAACAAACCCGAGTTAGTACTAAAGCAGGTCCAAGAGTTCATTTACCAATAGAGTAAATTCTTCATGCCTTGCTTGCCCCTCTTAATCAAGTCATTATCCCCTCTTAATCAAGCGTTAATAATTAACGCTTGATTAACGCTTGATGATCTCTTGATCAACGCTACCAAACAGAGGGAAGAAAGGGCAGAAAAAGGGGATTACATACTCAATAATACGGGCTTAGTTGTTGTTGAGCAATCAGATATGCATAGTTTGGAGAAGGTCGAACGCAGAAAAAGATACCTTGAAAACCACTTATTGGGACTCAGACCGCTACGACTAAAACCGGAATACCCGGAATGATGAGATTGATCAGGCAGGGGCGGAGGTCTTAATGAATGTAGTAAAACAGCTCATTTTCTTTATTGAGCCAGGTATAATGAACTTGTCCAACGTAGATATTGTGATCGCCGCTGCGCACCTGACTGACGATCTCGCATTCAAAATTGGCGGTGGCATCCTTGAGGATCGGCAGCTTACGCAGTTTTCCGGGGAAGTACTCCACGCCGGTCTCGGTGAATTTATCAAGGTCTCTGCCGGAATTGGAACCACAGTAAGTAAGAAGGGCTTTCTGGGCGGAAGCAGGGAAAACCAGGTTGAAAAAGCGGGTTGTCTCCAGACACTCCAGCGAGAAACGGCTGTGACCAATGGAAATGGCGAACATGGGCGGAACGATCGAGGTGCGCATAAACCATTCCAATGTAATGAGGTTATATCCGCCATGCGGTTTTTGAGTGACTGCCAGCACCACCTTTGCCGGCAGATGGATCCGGGCATAAGCAGCGGTAAAATCGGTCTGTATCATGACTGTGTCTCCTTGCTTATCAGTTCTCAGGCATGCAATTAAAGCGGGATCAACCGTCGATCCTGAGAAGATATGAGGTATCGTTTTTACCGATGGCTCTGGTGTCAACCATTAAATCCGTCAGAGTTGGAATAAGTCCCATCGGGACGTCATTTTAGATAGCATAACGGTGGTAAAATACACCTCCGAGTCCCATCGGGACGCCATTTTAGATAGCATAACGGTGGTAAAATACACCTCCGAGTCCCCTCGGGACGATATAACCTCGATTATTGCAGATTCCTTCATAACAATACCGTCCCGATGGGACTCGATGGAATTCCAAACCATGTCTCTTGCAATCTAAAATACCATCCCGATGGGACTAAATTCAGTCTCATTGGTTCAAAATCATTGACGTAAATGCGGAAGTGAGAATATGTGGGTTTACGTTATAATTGATTCAATGCCTTAACGGATTGAGAAACGGCTTAACCTCACTAATGTATATGGAGACAAAGATGATAAAATCTGGGATAATCACTGTTTTGGTGGTCGCTTTGCTGATCAGCGGCTGTGGCAGGATGGTCAGATCTGAGCGAATAAAAGTCACCTTCTGGCATGGCTTGAGCGGTCCTCTGGGCGATACGCTGAATGAGATGATCCAGGAATTTAACCGCAATCATAAGGATATCGAGGTCGTGGTCAATCCAATCAGTAGTTATACTGCGCTGTCCCAGAAACTGATGGCATCCATCCAGGCAAATAAACAACCGGATATAGCACAGGTCTTTGAGAGCTGGACGGCTAAATATGTGGAGGCGAAAGTGCTGGTAGCGCTTGATTCTCTGATCGCAGTGGACGATGATTTTACGGATGATGACCTCGATGATATCTATCCGGTTTTCCGGCAATCCGTCTCCTATCAGGGAAATATCTGGTCTTTCCCCTTCAATAAGAGCGTCAGAGCATATTTCTATAATAAAGATGCCTTTTACCGTGCCGGACTTGATCCGAACCACTTTCCCGCCACTTGGGAAGAATTTCGGGAATACTGTGGTAAATTGACCCGTATGGATCCCACTCTGGGACGTCAGACCAAAGGTACCAATTTCAATGTCAATGAATGGCAATTTATCAATTTGCTCCACCAAGCCGGCGGGCAGATTATCAATGAGAAGGATACCCCGGTGCTCAACAGCCCGTATGGGGTGGAAGCACTGACCTTTATTACCGATCTGATCAACAAGGACAAGACCGTCTATCTGGTGCGGGAGTATGAGGGACAGAATGACTTTATGGCGGGCGTTGCAGCGATGTATGAGGGCTCCAGCGTTTCGATCACGCACATGCGTCAGCAACCGATCAACTTCAATATCGGCTATGCGCCTCTGCCAACCTTCAGAACCAATAAGAGTGCTGTGAGCGGTGCCAATATCGTCATCTTCAAGAGCGGTGATGCCAAACGCGAAAGAGCTGCCTGGGAATTTATCAAATGGTTCACCGATACCGAACAGACCGCCCGCTGGTCTGCCGCCACCTGCTATATGCCGGTGCGAAAAAGTGCGATGCAGACGGAGACGATCAAGGGCTTTCTCCAGGAATTTCCTCAGTTCAAGGCGATTTATAACCAACTCGAGAGTGCCGTATTTGAGCCGCAAATGGGAGCGTGGTTTCTGGCAAGGATGGAATTGAAGAACTTTTTGGAACGAGCCATGCGGGGAGATTATAGTCCAAAGGAGGCACTGGATCTGGCGGCTGCGAAATTTGAAGAGTTGATCGAACAGGAAAGACGAAAGAGGCAGTAGGGATAGAAATCCCTTTCTCGCTAACAGTTCAAGGATTTAGCCAGTATTCTGGCATGACTCAATAGGGTTTCATCGTTATTCCATGCCGAGGCAAGTTGCAGTCCAAAAGGCATACCTTCTATTGTTGGAGCGCTATCCTTAAGCGCCCCATTTGCCGATGATCCAACAGGGATAGAAAGCAAGGGAACACCACAAAAGGTCCAGGGCAAACTCATCCGCGGACTGCCGGTGGAAGCGAGTCCACGAGGTGCATCAGTAGAGGTAGCCGGACTGATCCACAGATCGATCTGCTGACGTTGCATTAATTCCAACAATCGTTGACGGCATTCAATTCTCTCTGCCAATATCTCTCTGATCCGCACTGAATCCTGAGATCTGCCCTTGTGAAACAGATCGCGGGAATGCTTGGAATATAGCGATCCATAGGCGACGAAAAGATGATAGTGATTCAGATAAAATTCACGGGAAATCAGGGTATTATGCATCTCATTGATGAGCGGGATGTCACGCCAGAGATCGGTCTCGATGCAGTCGTGTCCTGAGGACTTGAGGTGATCTACAACCTCTTGAAAGTGATCCAATAGTTCGGACTGCTTCAGATATTCAGGATGTGGAATGCCGATCCGAAGTGGTATGTAGGGGCGCTTTCCTTCAGCGCCCTGAGTTCTATTTGGGCTGTCATTTGCTTTCCAGTCAGAACACATAACACCACAGGCAAGGGCAATGCCATCCAAATCCTGAGCAAAGAAGCCGACCTGATCCACCGAATGGGAAAAGGGAAAGATGCCGTCATTGGAGATGCGTCCCTGGCTGGGTTTGAATCCAATGACGCCACAGTAAGCGGCAGGACGGATGACGGAGGCAATGGTCTGGGTTCCGATCGCCAAATGGCAAAAGCCGGCTGCCACCGCCGCTGCGGATCCACTGGAGGAGCCACCGGGAGTGTGGTTGGTATTCTGGGGATTGCGGGTTTCGCCGGGCTGGAAATAGGCAAATTCGGTGCTGACTGTCTTGCCGAGGATGATGGCACCAGCTTGGCGGAGTCGGGTAACGATGCTGGCTTCCTTGCCCGCAAATGTTTCCGGGGATAGTTTTGAACCCGCTCGGGTCTCAAATCCATCGGCATTGATGATGTCCTTGATACCCGCTAGGACACCAAAGAGCGGGGGTCGCCCATCCGGCTTTGGATATTGTTTGAGCAAGCGCTTAGCTTCAGTCATAATGCGCTGATGGCGACCTGCCTCGGGTAGCAACGAATGGATCACGGGTTCATTCTCTTCGATCCGGTCCAGGAGGGATACCAGATGAGCGATCAGGTCGATGTGGCTCAAGCGTAGCTTGTCACCGAATGCCTTCAATGGCAGAGAACAGGTGAGGTTCATATCACTCCATCTGCTTGTAGTAAAGCAAGTTCCCCGGTCGAAAAACCGAGATAAGAGCCGTAAACATCAAAGTTGTGCTCTCCGATCTCCGGAGCCCCCGGAGCGGAGTCATGATCAGGGATCGAGTTCATCTTGATCGGATTGCCGGCGATCATAAAGTCACCCGCCACCGGATCATGAGTTTTCACAATCATATTCCTGGCAAGCAGTTGGGGATGATTTATCACCTCTTCGATCCGGTTGATCGGAGCACAGGGCACCGGAGCGTCATCCAGCACATCAAGCCAATGCCCGGTTGAATGCTTGGAAAAGACAGGTTCCAGAATGGCGTTCAGTTCAGTCAGGTTCTCGCATCTGAGTTTATTGGTGGAAAATCGGGGATCATTGATCAGATCTTCTCTACCGATCGTTTTGCACAGAACCGCCCAGATGGCGTCGTTGCCCACACCCATTACGAAATAACCATCGCTGCTCTGATATGCCTGGAAAGGCGCTATCGTGGGATGGCGGTTGCCGATCGGCTCAGGGTTGAGGCCTTCCGCCTGGTAACGGATCAGGGCGTTCTCCAAAATAGCCACCTGGCAGTCCAGCATGGCGACATCGATCTTTTGACCCATCCCGCTTTTCTCGCGGGCATAGAGGGCGGCATTGATACCGATGGCGGTAAACAGCGAAGCAGTGATATCACCCAGAGACATTCCGACGCGGGTCGGGGGGCAGTCCTTCCAGCCAGTGATGCTCATCATTCCACTCATCGCTTGAGCCAGGATGTCATAAGCTGGACGCTGGGAATAGGGACCGCTGTGCCCGAAACCGGAAGATGCGGCGTAGATCAATCGCGGATTGATCTGCTGGAGAATATTATAGCCCAATCCCAGTTTTTCCATCGTTCCGGGGCGGTAATTCTCTACCAGGATGTCAAAGTGAAGGATGAGGTCTTTGAGTATCTCCTTGCCTTTGGGGTGTTTGAGGTTGAGCGAGATGCTCTTCTTGCCACGGTTAATGCTATGGAAGTATAAACTGCGGTTGTTCTTGAATGGTCCAAAGGCACGAGAGTCATCACCTTTGACCGGTATTTCCACCTTGACGATCTCAGCACCGAGGTCACTCAGGATCATGGTGCAAAAAGGACCGGCCAGGACGCGGGTGAGATCGAGAACTTTGATGCCTTCCAACGGTTTCATTGCACGTCCTTCTGACCATTGATGATGGCAAGGGCGACCTTCTCCGCCGTGATCGGCATGCTCTTTATCCTGATCCCCAGCGCATCGGCAATGGCATTGGCAACCATCGGCGCTGCTGGCAACATCGTGTGTTCTCCGATGCCACGGGCACCGTATGGACCATCGGGTTGGGCAACTTCCACGATGATCGGAATGATCTCATCGGGCACATCCATGGAGGTGGGGATTTTGTAGTCAGTGAAATTGGGGTTGAGCATTCTGCCCTTCTCATCGAAGCGCATATCCTCGTAAAGGACTGTGGCAAGACCCTGCATGAGCCCGCCGGTGATCTGACCCTTGATCAGATCAGGATTGAGCGCACATCCGGCATCCACTGCTTCGGCTGCTTTGAGCACTCTCATCTTGCCGGTCTCGCGGTCGATCTCCAGGATGAGCGCACCTGCACCCACGGTGTAATGGACATTGGGATGCCCGCCCTGCCCGGTTTCGGGATTGCCTTTGGTTGAGGAAAACTCCGGCATGAACATCCCTCTGCCGATGATCGGACCACCTTTGAAAGTGCCGTCACCGGTCATGATCCCGTTGATCACAAAATCCCTGAGAGGGAGGTGGAATCTCTTGTCATTGGAACACTTGACTGCCTCGTCCTCGAGATACAGCGTATCAATCGGCAGATGATGAACGCGGTTGATCAGAGCAAGGATCTGGTCGCGGGCATCAAGTGCGGCATTCTTGACGGCATTGCCGCAAGACCAGGTGATGTGGGAGGCAACGGTCTGCCATTCATAAGGATTGCGGTCGGTATCAGGGGTTTCCACCCGGATCTTGATTGGGGGTATGGAAAGAACTTCAGCAGCGATCTGTGCCATCACGGTCTGATAGCCCTGACCGATGTCCATACCTGAGATGATCAGGTTGATGCTGGCATCCTCATTGAACTTGAGGAAGGCGGAGGAACTGGCATTGGGCGGCATCGCCGGTGCTTTCCAGAACAGGGCGAAGCCCTTGCCCAGCACCTTGGAGGGATTGGCTGATGCCAAGGGTTTGTCCCAATCGATGGCAGCAGTGACCTTGTCGATCGCCTCCATCAGTCCATTAGGATTCATCCTGGCACCATAAGCCGTGGTATCGCCTTCGCTGATGGCATTCATCCGCCGGAATTGAACCGGATCAATGCCCAAATGTGACGCGATGCGATCGATGTGTGACTCCAGACCATAGAGCATCTCAGAATAGCCGAATCCACGGTATGGTCCCCCCGGCGGCAAATTGGTATAGACACAGATCGAGTCGATCGACACATTGGGGATGCGGTAAGGACCGATGGCGGATAGACCAACGGCATTGACCACATTGGCTCCATACTCCACATAAGCTCCGGCATCCCAGTAGATCTTGTGATCCAGGGCAGTGATGACACCATCTTTGGTCACGCCCATGCAGAACTTGGCGATCACTCCCAAACGCTGATAGGTATTGGTAAATTCCTGTTCACGGGTCCAGCGCAACTTGACGGCATAGCCCCTGAGTTTCGTAGCCAATGCAGCTGGAATGATCTCCATAGTCACTCCCGCTTTGCCACCAAAGCCACCGCCGACATGCAGAGTGATAACCCGCACATCTTTATGAGTAAGCCCAAGCGGCGCAAGCGCTTCGGCAAACAGATTACGCTGCGTGTGAGGAGACTGAGACGAACTCCACACCGTCAAACGCCCGGAATGGTCAAACTTGCCGATGGCCACATGCGTTTCGATGGCGCAATGCGCATAG
>VGPI01000012.1 GCA_016875595.1 Candidatus Cloacimonadota bacterium | reverse complement strand
TCAAACTTGAGTAAAAGAGGAAATATTCGCCAGTTTCTCTTCTCATCATTATCAATGTAAAGTGGCCATAGCGTATCATGCTCATGATAAACATTTTCTGAGTAGAGATATTCACCGGGGATCATCTCGACTTCCGGTTTGGGGATAAATTCTGCCTGACCTCCTATTCCCTGAACTGCTGATTGATACAAATGCAATTTACTTCCACCTCCGGAGTATGATCCGGATCGAAATAGATCTGAAGGATATACTTCAAGCGTGTGGTCCAGGTAAAGTCATAGTATTGAAAGTTATTGGCATATAGCATAGCATTAAGGGAATCGATCTCAGGAATACCAGTAACTACGATCCCTTGTTCCAACCGCGGGTTCGCCCCGTTCATAAGGTGAAGTAAAATACACTCCGCATTGTCCGTAAAATCTTGTGCCAAGATCGGCATAAGCAAACAAACACAGCCGAGAATCAAATGATATTCTTCATGAGATTCTAACCTCCTTTATTTTATTAGCATGAGTTTACGGGGCTTTACCTCGTCATACCCACGCTGTTTTACAATGTATAGTCCTGATGCTAATCCCTTGCCTTGAGGGTCGCTCAGGTTCCACCGGCATTTTCCTGATCCGTCCAGAGTGAGGGTCTGCACCAGCTGTCCTTTGAGATTGTAAATGTCTATGATCATTGGCTGTTTGGCAGATGACTCGATGGTTATCAACTGTCCCTGACGAACAGGATTGGGGTAGATCAGAAGATCGGTAGATGGAATGTCCGCCACCTCATCTGATACTGATGTGGAAACGCCGACATAATAGGAGTAGATCGCTTGATTATTGATAATGTGGAGCAGGTCGTTCTGAGTGAAAGCAGTGCACCCAAATTGAGTAGTCGTAGGAGCGGGAAAGTAAAACTCGTGGACAGTGGGAAAGTCATGCGTCCATAGAGCAAGAATGGCAATGGAGTCAGGCAGACGGACACTCATGGTCGTAATCTCATTAGAGATAGGAGATATTCGCGGATTGTGGTTCCCAAAGACAAAACTGTAAACCTCCTGAGGATGCTGTTCCAGAGGAGCATAATTGCATAACATAATGTAGCCAAGATTACTCTCAATCATCCTAAGAATTCGGTCATTCCCAAATGAAGATATCTGAGTAGTGTAAGCAGACCAATATGGAGAATAAAAGAAGTAATAATGTAATGAATCAGGTTCGATAAATGAGCACTCCAGCCAGGCGTCTTGTTCCAATAATGTGGGCGTGGGTATGTACCATCGCCCAAATACTTTATTGGGATAATCTTCGGATAGCTTACCAAACTGGCTAATTAATAAATCCGGATCGTTGGAGGACTGCACTGCGATGTGATTTCCTTCGAAATCGAAGATAAACCAAACTTCTGGATGACTACCCGCACCCGTATCTTTTGCATAAATGAAGTAACTCTCCGGCAATGCAACCACTGCTGGAGTGTGTGAGATTTCGCATTGATACTCATCACCCTGGAGCAAGTTTTGAAAACTCCCGTCTTGAAGGTTATATAAAACCAAACTATCCGGCAATGCAATAGCCAGGGCGTCCTCAGCCACGATATCGGTCTGCCTGTATAACACAAAGTAGTTGCCATAACTGAACTCATCTATCACGCGATAAAAGAGCGTATTCTGGTCGAGAACAATAACTCCTATTCCTGATGCGAATTTGGTGATATAGTATAATTTACCGTATCTGATTAAGTATATATTATTAAATGGTTCGATGCCTACCAGACCAGTGACCGTTCCGATATTTACCAGATCCGTTATCTGATTCGTCTCGGCAAGGAATTGGAATCCATTGATCTGGATGGAGGAAGCTGAGTGAGTATATTTGTAGAATTGAAGGTCACCACCCGGCAGTTTAATCACATAATCGTAAGCATAGGGGATTGGCGTCGTAGCAATGGCATTCACCACAAGCTGCGGCTCCTGGGCGTAAACAAAGACCGAAATGATCATAAGGACGGCTATAAGTAGCCATTCTGTTTTCATGGGTGACTCCTTTTTTCGTCAGGTATGACCGGCACAAGCAAGTTGAGCCCCAAATGTTGGTGTAAATTCCAACTCATTGTTTCTGGGGTTGTTTGAGGACATTCTTGTTATCCTCGCTTATACACTCTATATATGGTCACTCGACCAATTGCATTGTTTTTCATCTTTGTATCTTCGTCAAGTACTATTTTTTATATGCAATTCTCAGGAAAAAACTGGGCAAAATAAAAGGGCTGGATTGGATCCAGCCCTTTGTTGGCAAATAGACTATTGGTGTAGGCGTTTAGAAAATGGAGGAGAGGGAGAAGGAGGGCTGCACCTTACCTTCACGGTTGTATGCTATGCGGAAAGTGGTCTGAAGCGGCATAAAGAATCCAACGCTGGTCTCGGCTTTGAGTTCCAGTCCAAAGGCATACTGCATGTTTACTCCCTGTCCTTGATCGGGCAGGGCAAGATCGGTAAAGACACCGAGACCGATATCTTCCAGATAAATCTGCGGATTCCAGAGACCCTGACGCACTTGGGCGATGATGCGGGAGATAGTGAATTGCATCAGGGCTCCCTGATTGGCTGCCAGAGGGTCGTTGTAGCCGCGGATGGGGAAAAAGACCTCGTCATCCCCGGCATCGGGATCGTGGACAAACTGGGCAAAGGCACTCAATTGGCTGTCCCACGGGATCAACATCCGCATCCGGTGGAGGGAGATGAAACCGCGACGCCGGCGATCCGAGCCGAGGATATCGGCATCCTCCCAGTTCATCAGCAGGCGATTGGACAGGTCAAAGCCATAGTTTGAGTATGATAGATCCAAATAGGGACTCAAGGTGCGCCGTTGTAATTCATCCCTGGCAGTGAAGGCAAATCCGGCGCGAATATGATCAATCCCCCAGTTATTGCGTCGCAGAAGTTCAACATATTGGTTTGAGATCACCGTATGGTCGTCAAAACTACTATACGTAATCGTATGCTGGAGGGGCAGGAGGAGGTTGTTATCCACGGTAAATCTGAGGCGGGGTTCCTGCTGATGGAAGTCATAGAGCAATTCCATCTGCCAGTACGGGATGTCTCCGACCGCATCGGAACCTACGAGAACGACGCCCACGGCGACGCTGTCACCCTGCACCATGACCAAGGGCAAGCGGAACATCCGGGGGTAGAGCAGGTGAGCCAGATTGTTCCAATAACCGCCATTTCGGACTTTGATCCCGGCGACCTGCCCATCAGTAGGGATGTCCCTTCTCTCGGGAAAAGGTGGCTGGGGCTCTTTATACTCGGGAAAATCATATTCGACCAAACCAAAGCGTTCCGCTCCAAGCTCATAGCCCTTGTCGCTCATGGTGATAAAGTGGACATGCTCATCGGTTCGATCCACCTGAGCGGAGGTCATGTATGATGCGCCGGCGATGCGATAGACGGTTCCGGACACCGCGTCGAGCATATAGGAATGGAGATAGCCTTCATAGTTGGTGGTATATACGAAGAGATCATCATAGAATCCGGTCAGGTGTTCGGCAAAAGGAGAGTCCAGCACAGGAAAAAGCGAGTGATTGACCGGGTCGAGATGATAGATGCTGCTATTACGCCAGTAACTGCGGGCACTGACGTAGATCCTGCTTTTGTGGGTGTAGATTGTTGTGATCAGGTGATCGGTGGCAAATTCATCCCGGACAGAGCCCTGAGGCGTGATGATCCTGACTATGGAGCCCTGATGATGCGGGCGGTCAAGAGCTAAGATGATATTAGCATCGGTCAGGACAGTAAAGGCACGGATCGCACCTTGCCAGATCAGTGTGTCGTCGCTGCTCTTCCGGTCACGCCGGCGCAATTGGGTCTCTCCGCCCCAACCGCCGTCATCGGTATTGGCAAAGCCGCGGCGGTATTCAGTCCGGGTGTAGAATATATGCTCCGGAGTGATCTGAAACGAGGCAGGAAAATCTCTTGCCTGACGCAGCAGTGGCTTGTGGATGTCCGTAGCAGGATCATACTCATACAAGACATGAGCGCCGAAAGTGCTGTTGACATCTGCCTTGACCGGTTCAAAGGAAGTGTAGTATAGCAAGCCGTCAAATTGACGGAGATGATTCTTGAACCAGCCTGTTTGAGTTACATAACGGGCAGGCAGGACAAAACCATCCGCTTCATCTTTCTCTGCTTGACGCCATTCATCCCACAATTGGGGCAGGCGCTTGCCATAGACTTGTTTCACGGATTGGTCGATGCCCACTTCCGGCAGAAATGGCGTGGCATAAGCACCTAAACGGCTGCCATTTATCCGGTAGACAGCGGCAAACTTATCTTCGCCATATTGCTCCGCCAAAAAGCGGAAAAAAGCACCGCCCATGCCATAGTAATGGACATGAGGGTGATCATGAGACAGGTATGAAGCCTTGGTGGCTGATGGGAGTTTATCCAGTTTGGCAAGGGTGGCGATGCCTGCCTGGTATGAGCCACCATTGAGCCTTCCGCTGTAGGGCGAGAGTTCCGATTCTCCATATACAGTGATGCCCTCGATCATCCACATGGGATGTAATTGATTGGTATAGAGAAGATTTCCGAGCGTTTTCCGCAAGATCATGGGTGTGCCGCCTTCCTGAGTGATCTGGAGCATGTGGATGTATTCATGCACGCCAACGGTCGTCCACCAGTCCTCGATGTAGTCCAGATCGCCACCACTGGGAAAATGGGCATAAAGCGTGATGATATCGCGGACGGGATTGACATAGCCATTGACGAGATTGCCCATGTCCTGGATAATCACTGCCTGTCCTTGGCGGGAATTGCCGGTCAGTTCCTCTACGAAGGGGCGGTGTGTCTCCATTGTTTCCAGGACCTTCCAGGCTTCCAATTCCCAGCCTTGTTGGTGATATATGGTGAAGTGATTGGTAGAGATGGTCTTCCAGTCGAAGATCCCGCAGAGGATGAGCGGAATCTGAAGCAGGAGCAGGACAATAAATCTACGCATTAGATGATTTGTTTTCAGTCAGTTGGCTGGCGATGGCATCGGTTATCTTTTGCGCCACTTTCTCACCGAAGATAGGTGGATGCTCGCTGGGTGGAATAAAACCACTGATCAGATGAGGAAATCCTTTGGAATTAGGTGGCAGGAGGAGGTTCCAGCCGCTATCCACCGTCTCAACCCATTCGGTCTCATAACGTAGCGTGATGCATGGTTTTTGGAGGATATACGCCTCTTTCTGGATGCCGCCGGAATCGGTCAGGATCATTGAGGCATGGGACATCAGGCCGACAAAGTCGAGATATGCCTGGGGCGGAATAAAGCGGATATTTTTGTATGTCTTTGAGATATGGGTAGTGATGATGTTACGGGTGCGGGGATGTACCGGAAAAACTATGGGTCGATCCAATGTGTCCAAGCCGTCAAGGATCTGCGCCAGGTTCGCCGGATCATCCACGTTGTATGGACGATGCAGAGTGAGCAGGGCATAATTCATTGGTTCAAGCACCATCTCGTTCAGGATATTGGTCTTCTCTTTCGCTTTCTCCATCCCATACCTGACGCTGTCCACCATGATGTCGCCCACCATGTAACATTTATCCCCCAGCCCTTCTCTACGGGCATTATCCAGTGCTGCTGGGGTGGGAACGAAGAGCATGTCGCAGACGTGATCGCTTACGATGCGATTGATCTCTTCCGGCATACTGCGGTTGAAGCTGCGGAGGCCAGCTTCCACGTGAGCGGTAGGGATGTGCAGCTTGACCGCGGCCAATGCACCGGCAAGCGTGGTATTGGTATCGCCATAGACGATGACCATATCAGGTCGCTCTTTTTCCAGGATATCACCCAGCTTGGCAAGGATCTGTCCCGTCTGTTCGGCTTGTGAGCCGGAGCCGACCTCAAGGTTGTGATCCGGTGCGGGGATCTCCATATCGCGGAAGAAGACGTCATTCATCTCGATGTCATAGTGCTGACCACTGTGGATAATGATCTCGGTAAAGTGTTTTCTGATCTCACGCGAGAGGGGAGCGAGCTTGACAAACTGGGGGCGGGCACCGACTATTTGAACTATTTTCATTTATTACTCTTAAGTTCTCGCAGATTTCGCAGATTTAGAAAAGACGCAGATCGACGATGAAAAGAATGGGATTAGTTTCTAGTTTAGAGTTGATTAACATAGCGAAAAGACTCTGAATGAATCCAGCAAACCTTTCAGGAGATTAGTTTCTAGTTTAGAGTTGATTAACATAGCGAAGCAAGTTCTTGTCAAGTTCGGTGGTATTGAAGTTTACAATGTAGCCCAGTTTGAGACCTGAGAGTTTTAGATAGGTAAGTAGTTGTTTATGGTGGACAGGCATAAGTGCATCTATGGATTTAATTTCAACGATTACTTTGTCTTCTGCCAGAAGATCTAATCGATAAGCACAATCAATCTGCTGATCTTTATAAGTAAGATTCAAAGGTACTTGAGTTTTGACAGCACATCCCATCTGAGTCAGCTCGATTACCATTGCCTTCTCATAAGCACTCTCGAGCAATCCAGGTCCTAATGCGTTATAAACAGAGAAACAAGCTCCTCTGATCTTATTTCCGATCTCGTTCTCGTTCATGCTGTAAATCTTGGTTATAAAACAATCTGCATTTATCTGCGTCTTTGACAAATCTGCGAAATCTGCGTGAGCTAATTACTCCGGGCGTGTTTGAAGAGGATGTTCCACAGTGCTTTCCAGAAGTATCTCCAGTCGGTGGAAAAGGGTTTTTGCAGTTTGCTCTGGATGTAGCGGCGTTCGGAATCGACGATCTCCTCGAAGGTTTTGGGCATATCTGCATAGAATGGCGGAACCAAACCTGGCTTTACCTGGAAGCGCATCTCTTGGAGATCTTTGGGATAGAGATTGAAATAATGCTCGCTAAGGGCGCGAACACCGACAAAGCTCACTTCTCCGCGGAAGAAATTAACAAATTGCGGTAATTCATCGATCCACAGCTTTCGCAGTAAGGCACCCCACTTGGTAATACGAAAGTCGTCTTTGAATTTTCCGCCTTCTTGCAGGGCATTGGTCTCAAAGACATAATGCTGGAGAAACTCCGAATAAGGGTGCATAGTACGGAACTTCTTGATATAGATGATTTTGCCATCTTTACCGATGCGTTTGAGCCGGATAAATGGACCGTAGGTGGGATTGGGAATAGTGCTGGGTACGGTAACCTTCCTCAGGATAAAATGCATCAGTCCATCGATTTCACGTTTATGGATCAATTCAAACCCACAGTAGTAAAAGCGACCCAACATCTCGGTTTCGGATAGAGCGCGGTTTTTTCCTTTGGTTATGGCAAAATACCAGCCCTGCAGGATCGGGAGTTTGGGCATGACGCGCCGGATAACAAAATCGACTCCATACAAAAACACTCCCAGATAAGGAGTGTAGCGCTTGTAGAAAAGGTTGCGGCGTTCGGCTATGGTCTGTCCCCGACAGATGAATACCCCACCGGGCAACAGCATTTCGTTGACCCGGATAAAGTACAGATTAAGCCGGCGTAAGTCGTTGATTCGATGAAGATTGATAAAGGTCTGACGGCTGTTTTCCGGTTCATTCTGGATATTGTAATAGGTCTCGCTATTTAAGATGTACGTCTTTGATGCTTTGAAGCGGGTTAGATCAACGTAGTCATTGATAAAATCAAAGAGCGTTTCATTGTCGTGAAGGTATTTACGCCATAAAGGAACCAGAACCGCGTCCTCCTCAGTATCGGTGGAAAAGGGTGGGATATACGCACCACTGCTGAGGATCGGCACTTGTTTATCGGCATCAAGAAAGAATCGGGGACGCTGTTGCTCTTCCAGGGCATCGGAACGGGTCACCAGTCGGATGGAGGCAAAACTGGCATTTTCCCGATTAAAACGCAACGCATAATAGACGCCGGTGAAAAGAAAAAGCTCAATCACCGAGACACCCAGAATCGTGCTGAAAACGATGTAACGGGAGTAGTGGAATTTACCCAGAAAGATCAGTCCCAGGATTATTGCAACCGCTGTCGTGTTACATAGGAACAAGCGCTTGACATAATCGAAGCCAGAACGTAATGTCTTGAATGAGTATTTGCCGCCAACGATTGAAGTGGCTATCCAGATTGAAGAAAAGGGGATAAGAGATCGGCTGTAGCGCTCCAGTATCCTCATGGTGCCTGAACTGACCTTGGCAATAAACAGGAATGAGAATACCACGATCAGGATGTCAAAAAGGAGAAGAGAATATTTGGTTATCTTATATTTCATCCTTTGGTCACCGCATCATCATGAACCGACTGATGTCGATCCTGTGGCTCTTGATATTTCAATGATGCCTACGACCGAAAAACCAAAAATTACGCCTGCCAGATTAAAAAATAGATCATTGGGATTGTAAGTCCGATACGGGATGAAATGTTGAGCAAACTCAAAACCTATAGCACAAATGCCCGACACAATGAGAGCCATGAGCCACTGATTCCTCCTGAAGAGGTTCCCACCATAATATCGGATGTGCCGGTAGATCAGAGGTGGGAATAGAAAAGCCAGAAAATGGGTCAGATAATCAAAGCGGAAACCAGCACTGGTCTTATTCTCACCATCAAGGATAGATCCTCTGGTTGGGATCAAGTTCAAGATCAGTAAAAGCAGCAGCCAGAGCCAGAAGATCAAGCTGGTAACCGATGGTTGATTATGACTTTTCTGCATCAACCCATCCAATTTAGTAAGCAAAAAACTCAATGGTCTGACTTAGTCCTTCAACAAAATCGATCTTGACGTTGTAACCCAATAAGTGCTGCGCTTTTTCGATGCCAGCCAGAGAGTGTTTGACATCACCGGGACGTTCTGCTTCAAAAATCGGCTCGACGTTTTTACCCAATATCTTGTTTATCAAATTGACCAAATCCATCAGGGTAAACCGTTCTCCACAGGCGATATTGATCACTTCTCCCGGTGCTTTCGTGGCAAAACAAGCCATGATGTTAGCTTCCACGTTGTTTTCCACAAAGGTAAAATCACGTGATTGAGATCCGTCTCCATAGATGACCGGTCGTTTGTCATTCATAATCAATTTGATGAATTTCGGAATTACCGCACTATATTGGGAGGTGGGATCCTGATTGGGTCCGAAAACATTGAAATAACGCAACGATACCGTCTCGAGACCATAGAGCTCATAAAAAATCTGGCTGTAGCGTTCCTGAGCATACTTGGTCAAGGCATAGGGAGACATCGGATTGACCGGCATCGTCTCCACCTTGGGCAAGGACTCGCTATTGCCATATATGGACGAGGATGATGCACAGACGACCCGCTTGACTTTAAATTCTTTTGCTGCCTCCAGGATATTAAGTGTGCCGAGGATATTTACGTCATTGGATGTGATCGGGTCATTGATCGATCTGGGGACAGAAGGTAAAGCACCTTGATGCAGCACAAAGTCCACACCTTTGACAGCATCGCGGACAATATGAAAACTACGCAGATCACCTTCGATCATAGTCAAATTGGGGTTTTTCATCAGGGGCAGGATATTCTCCCGCTTGCCTGTGGCAAAATTGTCTAATACACGTACTTCATGTCCATCGATCAGTAATCGTCGGACGATATTGCTGCCAATAAAACCGGCTCCACCGGTAACAAGAAATCTCATATCGTATCCTATATGTGATTTGTGTCGCATATCATATTAAAACCCATACTCCTCTTTACGTTTTGCCAAAATGCGTTCGAACTCCTTATCTGAGTAGTTCTTCCTTACTCTATCCGCAATGTCTTTTTTTACTACTGCCGGAGTTCCGGCGGCCATGACAAAGGGGGGAATAGATTTTGTGACCACACTACCCGAAGCGACTATGGAACCCTGCCCGATAGTCACTCCAGGGTGAATGACCACATTGATAGCCAGCCAAACATTCTTACCGATAACCACTGGGGCTACAAACGATTCAGTGGCGTCACTGTAATAGTCATCCGGAATAGAATGGGCAATAATAAAGGTCTGCCCGGAAATACAAGCTCCATCCTCGATTCTGACGAAATATGGGTAGACATCATCAATCGTTACCAAGGGACCCAGATGGACGCCTCTGCCAATTCTGACTCCTCTCATCCGCTGCATTTTGATCCGCACCCCATTGTAAGGCATGATCCTTGATATTACCTGTAACCAATGATCCTTTGTTCTATCCCAAAGGAATCGTAGTTTGGCAAAGGAACCCGTGTAACCATGCAACTTGGTGGCGTGGGTTAGGGCAGGGAAGAATGATCTGGTCTTGTGAAAGGGCATATTGTTTCGTGTGATTTTGAGATACGGTTTCATAGTTTCAAATCCTATTAGTATCAATCAGATGCTTTACGTAATCAGACATCGTACTCAAGTTGTAACCCTTTTTACTAAAATGCTTTATGACTGATTCATATAGAGGTATGGCAGCGGCGCCTAAATTCCTGACCTTGAGTTTGGATCTGATAAGATCTTTGAGAATGTGGCCTATAACGTTGTTAGAACGACGGGATACAACTCTCACCTCATCACTCTCATCGATGAATTCATTGGGATGAACAACGAGCACTATTGGCTTGCCAAACATCTTGGTTTCAATCTCAGATATGGTCTTCTGAATTCGGGTGACCCAAGGGAATATACGCATTGTGGTGCCAACAAATGGCATCAGAATTCCGGATATGGGAACCTCGATCAAAGGGCTATTTCCCTTGGCATAGATATTGTTGAGCTTTGTTCTGTATGGTAATCTTCTGGCAGTGAGAAACCTCAGTTTCTGTTTGCTGCCAAAGGACATAAAGAAATCAAATCTTTGAGGGGCAATCGAACTGTCGATCCGAAAACCTGTCTCTATTAACGCCCTTGCGGTAATGTCACAAATCTGCAAAGCGGGTGCCCTGAATGATATAACCTCAGTACCTGAGACATCTTCAAGTTGTTTTTTGGAATAATCAAGGTGTGCTTTTTGTTTGTTAAATGGCATTACATCAAATCCGTTTTCAGGTATGTGCGACTTACCGTGAGAACCAACCTCATGGCCATCTCTTAAAATCATGCGCACCACATCCGGGTACAAGTCCACAATGTAACCCGTAAAAAAGAAAGTCGATTTGACATTGTACCTGCGGTAGAGATCCAACAATATGGGCATACCCTCTTTGAGAACCTTTTCACCTGTAGCATCCCTCAGATCGTTGAACCATAAAGACATTGTCTCCACATCGTTCGTTAGCAACGTATATCGATCATTCATCCTTTGCTCCTCTTGGCGGGTACTTTCTTTGGAGAAACGTGTAGATTTCTGTAGTGTTTTTTGTAAGCGTAATAACCTGTAAATACAACTTTTCTGAGTAGCCAGCCCCTATAACTAAGTGCCCATAACTCCGGATGAAACGTAAACATAATCTGGTCAGGCAGTTTGTCAATCCCTTGCAGAATATCCCAGGTTGTATCGAATTCCATTTCGAAACTTGATGTGACTTTATCTCTGACCGCGACTCCGGAGCCATTCCAACTCTGTGATGTGTCGGTTAGATACAACATTCGGTCAAAGTCCAAACTGATGTAGGGTTCTGCGATCAAGCCATAATCACCGAGTTTGGCATGTTTCCAGATATCTCGATTGTCAAAAGGAGAGCCAGATCTGCCATGCATACATACTGTTTCTACCGGATAGACCAGCCTGAATTTCTGTACATTTCCCTCAAATGTCTTGAGAGCAAGCTCAATATTACCGTCTGCACTAGTCAGATCTTCATAGTGGTATCCGATCTCATGACCCAAGGCTGCGACTTGCTTCATCACTGCCGGATCATAACAATACTTGATCGTTCGATAATAGTAAGTTCCTCTGACTCCCAGATCATGCTCTATCTTGGCAAAAGTGCGCGTAAATCCCGCCCAGATGTCGATATCATGCCGAAGCAGAACAACTTTCTTCTCCGGTTGGTTGATATAATCTCTAACTGTTTGGAAAAGGTATCCAGCTGATTTGAGCTTTTTGATCAGCAGAATAAAGACATCAAAAGTAAAATCTTTCATGTGTTGAGAAGCTATAAGTTGCTAGAATCTAAACAATAGAGTCCACTCCACTGTCTGTGGAGTTTAGCTGTTCCAAGGATCAGCTTCAACACTCGATGAGATGTATTGGAAACCTGATATTCTTGGCATATCTTATCATAATTCGCTTGCTCTTCGATAGCCAAAACCACCGAATCCAGTACGATACTGGAGTCGAAACCGCTGAGAATGATCGTACCGGCATCAATCGCCTCCGGTCTTTCCATGGAGTTGCGGATAGTGATCGCCGGAAAGCGGAGGATAGAGCTTTCCTCACTGATCGTCCCACTATCTGATATCACACACAGAGCATTCATCTGCAGGAAATTGTAATCGGAAAAACCAAATGGTTTTAAGAATCTGATCTGTGGAACGGGAACGATCGAATTCAGAGTTTCGAGACGTTTTCGCGTTCTGGGGTGGGTGCTGACGATCACCGGAAGATTATATTTCCGCACCAGTTGATTCAAGACCTCGACGATCTGATGCAGGTTATCCGGATTATCGACATTCTCTTCACGATGCACGGACACCAGGAAGAATTGATGGCTATTCAATCCTAACGTTGCCAGCACTTGGGAACGTTCAATCTTCTGGCGATAAAAGGACAAGACCTCGCACATCGGAGAGCCCGTCAAATAGATCCGGCGATGTGGCAACCCTTCGGACAAGAGATGCAGTCTGGAATTCTCGGTATAGACCAGATTAAAGTCAGCGATGTGGTCGATCATCCGGCGATTGATCTCTTCCGGAACGTTTTCGTCATAGCTACGGTTTCCCGCCTCCATGTGATAGATGGGTATGTGCCGCCGTTTTGCCATGATTGCAGCAATACTGGCATTGGTGTCACCCAGGATAAGCATGGCATCTGGCTCTTCTATGTTCAATACCGCTTCGATCTTGATCAGGGTCTCGCCCAGCACAGAGCCCAATGACGCGGTATTCACATTCAGCACGTGATCAGGTTCACGCAACTGCAGATCTTCAAAAAAGATCTGATTGAGCTCATAATCATAATTCTGACCTGTATGCACCAGGATATGCCTGGTGTATTTATCCAGTAAGGGAATGACTCTGGCAAGCCGGATGATCTCTGGCCTCGTACCGACGACTGTCATTACTTTTATCATAACATTCCTTTAATAGTTACACGGATTGGACGGAAATAGCGAATTTACACAGATCAAAAAAAGAAACAATGGGTAATCACACAATGCAATAAGATACTTAAAGTGAAAACGCAGTTACTGATACTTTACTTGAATCACACGATTACAATAATCCGTCCGATCTGTTTCATCCGTTCACTCCGTGTGACCATCAAACCTCTTCGAAGTAAGTATCCGGATCGGTCGGATCAAAGAACTCATTGATCCAGAAGAGGGTGACCAGTTCGTCATCGCCGATATTGGTGATATTGTGAGTAAACCATACCGGCATGTCCACATAAGCCGGTTGTGAGCCGTCTATGACAAACTCAAACACTTGATCTGTTCCGGTCTTGCGAAGCTTAATCGATGCCTTGCCCTTGATCACCGCGAAGCGTTCCACTTTCCGAGTATGGAAGTGATTACCCCTGGTTATCCCCGGTTTAGTGGTGGAAAATGATGTCTGTCCGCCGGACATATACTTCATCACTTCCACATAGATACCCCGGTAATCGGCGTTGACTTTTAAGGGACGAGGAAAATAAGCTGTTGGCAGATATGAACGGAAGGTGTTAAACAGGCATATATCAAAATAGTCCCTCAGATCGGGAAACACACCATTCTCAACGTAAACACGATGAAATCCTCGCAGTTTCGCAAGCAACTCAGTTACTTTGTACATCGCTTGATGATCAATGTGAATAAGACGCGGAGGTTTCGCCGAGTTAGAATTGAGAATTGTGAATTGAGTGTCGCTTCGCTCGAATTGAGAATTAAGAATTGAGAATTCAGATTTATCTGGTCCGTGTCCCTCCGTCCCATCCGATCCATCCGTGTGACTATTCTCATCTGCGTCATCCGCGCATCGATCTGCAGTATCTGCGGGAAACAGACCGATTATCCTCTGCACCAGATCACCCACATAGATCAGTTTCAATTCCGCATCGATTTCGATCCTGGGTTCCTCACCGATCATCAACTGATGCGAAAAGGTGGAAACAACGGAATTGTAATACGGCACTCCAAATGGACCGAACACATTGGGTATGATCAATCCGCTGAAACTGGCACCCGTTCGTTCCGTCCACTGATCAAAGAGCGCTCTGCCCTCGCGCTTGGATCTGCCATAGAGATTGTCGCGTTCCTCCTGTAATGAGGAACTCATGACCACATACGGCGTGACCCTGCATCTCTCCATGGCGGCGATCAGCTTACTCACCAAGTCAACATTTGTCTGATAAAGCACTTCCCGATCGGCATGACGGTTCACTGCCGCGAGATGAACGATCACATCGCATTGCCGGACAAACCCGTCCATCAAATTCTCGGAGAGATAATAGCCATCTTCAAAAGGTACACGCTCAAAACGGTCTTGAGACAGACCGAGCGCGTTATACAAGTGGGTGCCGATAAAACCCGCCTGTCCTGTGATCCCGATTCTGATCATATTTGTTTCCCGCAGATTACGCTGATTCTTCGCATATCGTGTTTAATTTTGAGGGGGCAATCCATTCACTTTTCTTATGATGCTCTTGTTCAAGTCAGTCGTGTTGAAGTTTACTAAAATCCCCAGCTTCAATCCGGTAAGTTTCAGATAAGTTATCAATTGTTTGTGGTGAACATCAGCTAAAGCATCTACTGATTTGATTTCAATGATCACTTTATCTTCAATTAGCAAATCCATTCTGAATGCGTTATCGATCTGAACCCCGTCATACAAGATATCGACTGGAACCTGTGCTATCACGCTGAGTCCTATCTTCTTTATCTCAATGGCTAACGCCTTCTCATATACAGATTCCAATAGACCAGGACCCAGTTTATTATACACATCAAAGATGGCTCCCCGAATATGGTATGATATTTGGTCTTCAGTTAACATACTCATAAGAAGTAATCTCCGGGATCTGCGCGCCAATCAGCGTTATTCGCGGAAACCTAATTCTGATCTGACATACTGTAAAGTTAGCAGTTTTTCCTTTATCTCCGGGATACTGAGCCGATAAGTATTCTCCGAGGTATATTCCTCCATCTCCGCCACTTTCTTTTCCCCATTGCTGAAGTATTTCTCATAATTCAGATCCCTGGTATCGGCAGGGATGCGATAATAACCGGGCAGGTCGATTGCTTTTGCCATTTCCTCGCGATTGACCAATGTCTCATGTTTCTTCTCCCCGTGACGGGTCCCGATGATCCTGATCTCGGTTCTGGCTTCAAAGAGCTCGATCAATGCTTGCGCCAGTTCTTTTACCGTTGAAGCCGGTGATTTCTGGACGAAGATATCGCCCTGAACACCGTTCTGATAGGCATATACGACCAATTCTACCGCTTCTTCCAGTGACATCAGATATCTGGTCATCTCCGGATCGGTTATGGTGATCGGTTTAGCTGTCTTGATCTGCTCGATAAAGAGCGGTATGACCGATCCCCGTGAAGCCATGACATTGCCATAACGGGTTCCACTGAGCACTGTGCCGTTTTCCGGTTGTTGCCGGGAATATGCTACCATCACTTTTTCCATCAATGCTTTAGACAGACCCATGGCGTTGATCGGATAGACGGCCTTATCGGTGGAGAGCACGATCACGCGGCTGATCTGATTGGCAATGGCAGCCCTGATCACATTTTCCGCACCGAGAATATTCGTTTTGACCGCCTGAATGGGGAAGAACTCGCAGGACGGAACCTGCTTCAAGGCAGCGGCATGGAAAACGTAATCAACTTCCTGCAAGGCATTGAACACGCTTTCATAATCACGCACATCACCCAGATGAAACTTGATCTTTTCATTCTGGTATTCCTTACGCATATCATCCTGTTTCTTTTCATCGCGGCTGAAGATGCGTATCTCCCGCACGTCTGTGTTCAGGAATCGACTGAGTACCGCATTGCCAAATGACCCGGTTCCACCGGATATCATTATGATCTTGTTATTAAACATTCCCTATCCTTCTCAGTTTAATATTAAGTACACTCTATGTGCAATCTACCTGAACTTATCAAAGTCCACCTTACCCTGCTTGGTCTGTTCCAATGATGCCGGAGCATTTTCCAGTAACCATGCCCAAAACGCCGTTACATCGATCTTGTCACGCAGCAGGATCTCCCGTCGTTGCTGCCATTCATTCTTAATATTGGGAGTATGCAACACCTCTTTTATCTTTGCCATCATCCAGTTAAAATGCCGGGGAAGAAAACTGAATGCCATGCCATAACGCTTTTCCATTTCCTCGATCACGGTCAGTTTTCCCGCAAATGTGTTACAGCGGAACGCAGGTGTGCCCAATAGCGCTGCTTCTGTGGTCATCGTCTGGCTATCGCAAACTAGCATAGTGGCATAGTATAGGAGAGAATGGATCTTGTGCGGTTCGATCGGCAGGGCATAACGTTCAAAACCGGCATCCTGTACCTCGGAAGTGATAAAAACCTTACCATGGCCAGATAACAGATCGATCAATTCCCGCTTCTGCATCCTGGACAGCCCGTGCATCCCGATATCGTGATGCGCCTTGAAAGCCGTGAATCGTAGGACAAAGTACTTTTCCCCTTCCTTAATCCCACATTCGGGCAGGACGCTGGGGTCGGGAGAGAATCGGTTAGGATGAAGGTATGCCAGTTCCTGATAGCTGGGATAACAGATCTGTTTTTTGTGTCTCTGAAATGCCAGGGCATCAGGCGTCATCAGGTAATCGACAAAAGGATATACAAAGAATCTGGACATGGGTAACACTGAAAGATCACTATCAGTAGTAGCAATGGATATCCCTTTGGTAAAAAGTGCGGCATGGACATTTGAAGCCGAAGAGCCCAGAGTGATGTCGATATCGTTTTCCTTCAGTATTTTGTAGCATTGCCAGTCATATTGGAACTGCTTAGTCGCCTTGCTGATAATGCTATCCTTCTTTTTGCCGTAGCTGACGAATGGTATTCCATAAGCCGCCATAAGCCGTCGGATGATCGGGACTTCCTTGGCAGTATAAATGATCTTGTGCCGTACTCCGAGTTCTACCTGTATATTACGAAAATAATGCACCTGAGCTGGATGGTTGATATCTATGAGATAATTCATGGCTTAGTTGAAAATACCAGCGTTTTGTATCCTGTTCATCGCAAATGGCTGATACTTAACCACAGTAACATAGACGTAATAGATCGGGTCATTGGGGTCCTCATTGTAATGGTCGTATATTTTCTCTCTAATTGTTGAACTCTGAGTAGTAAACCAGTAGTTTTGGGTAGAATCCATTTCTAACAAGTTAGCAGTTTGAAAACGTCCCTTTGATATTATGCCATAGTCGCTACAATCAAGATTGTTGTGCTTTGCCGTAAATGAAGCATGCAGATAATAACTATGTATCCCGGTTTCAGCTGCAATATCATTGTAATTTGCCACCAATACGCCAGCATAATTAGTTATACTTGTATTAGAGTTCTGGAATGTATTATTTTCGACTGTTGTTGTCGCATTTGTCCCACAATATACATCGTTGATCAGATTATGAGAGAAATAATTGTTCTTGACCAACCCTTGTTGCCCCCATATAAGCGTGATACCGATTTGATTGTGAAGGAAAACGGATCTCTCAACCCTTAAGTTATCTGAAAACTCTGCATATAGCGCTCCAAGAGAAAGGTCGGTGGATTTGCTTAGTACGCAATTGAAAATGCTAATGTCAGGTGAATTTGATAATGCAATTGACTGATACTTACCATCCATTGTAGAATTGACAAGGTTGACTCTTTCGCAGTTCATCAACTTCAACCCATAGGAGCTATCTCTGATCACAAATCCTTGCAGGATTTGATCGGAAACACCAATCAAGTCAATCTGAGTAAACCTCTCAACTTCAGTTTGAGAATGAGTGTAAGTCTTGTCAGATGATACAAAGGTTAGATTAGTGCTATCAGTAGTATTAATGCCTCCATATACACTGACAGAGGAGCCTGGGGCTAACAAAATCTTATTCGTACCGGTCA
>VGPI01000011.1 GCA_016875595.1 Candidatus Cloacimonadota bacterium | reverse complement strand
CGACCAGACGGATTTCTGGATGAAGTAGGACTCCAGTTCCTTGATCCGGCGCAGGGTTCCGATGCAGCAGTCCTTGGCTTTGGCGAGGGTGGCAGGCAGGAGGGATCTGATCTTGTGGGCATTCTCTTTCGCCGTTTCATCCACATCAGACCAGTGCTCGAGGGCATAGCCAAAGGCGGTCTTGAGTTCCGGAGCGATCTCCTTGTCCATCATCTTTTCTACTGCTGAGCGCAGCATTCTACGGTTCGAATCGATCGCCAGACGCATGCCAAAGCCATATTCGGCATTGTCTTCAAACAGCGAATTCGCCCAGACCGGACCTTTGCCATCTTTGTTTTTACAGTAAGGGATCGACGGGAAGGTGCCGCCCCAGATGGAAGAGCAACCGGTGGCATTGGCAACGACCATGCGATCGCCGTAGAGCTGAGTGAGAAGTTTGATATAAGGCGTTTCTCCGCAACCGGCACATGCACCTGAGAACTCCAGTAAGGGCTGTTTGAACTGACTGCCTTTCATGGATGTTTCTTTGAAGGAAGCCATCACGTCATTGGGCAGGCGGTCAAAGTACTCATAATTGACCTGTTCGCCTTTTTCCCGCTCTTCTTCGATGGGAGACATTACCAGGGCGGCTTTGGGGCATTCGTTGACACAGACGCGGCAACTCTGGCAATCGTCGATATAGACCTGCACCTTGTATTGGTAGCCCTCAGCGCCGGTGGCTTTGAGGGTCCGGAAGGTGGCTGGAGCATCGGAGAGAGATTCTACCGTCATCAGTTTGGTGCGGATTGCGGCATGCGGACAGACGAATGAACATTGGTTGCATTGAATGCAGTTTTCCGGTATCCAATGTGGAGCGAATGGCGCTACGCGGCGTTTTTCCAGACGGGTGGTGCCGGTGTCGATCATGCCGTCCCGTGGCATCTGCGAGACCTTGATCTGGTCACCCTGTTCGCGCATGATCGGCTCGATCACGTTGCGGGTGAAGGCATCGGCATTATCCGACACAAGCTTCTTGGGATTCATGCTCTCGGCTGGTAATTGTGCCGGGATCTCGATCTTGACCAATGCCTCGTCCACTCTGTCCACGGCGTCGAGGTTCATTTTCACGATCTCATCACCTTTGCGGGAATAGGTCTTGGTGATCGATTCCTTGATCAGGGCGATGGCATCCTGGCGATCCAGGATGCCGCTGATCAGGAAGAAGGCGGTTTGCATGACGGTATTGACCCTGCCTCCGAGACCGACCCGATTGGCGATCTCCAGACCATCGATATTGTAAAACTGGATGTTGTTCCTGATGATGGTCTGTTGCATGTCCTGGGTGAGCTGGCTGAAAACCTCATCACGGTTCCAATTGGAATTGAGGAGGAACACGCCATTCTCCTTGATGCCGTCCAGCAAGCTGAATCTGCCGATGAATGCCTGGTTGTGACAGGCGACAAAATCCTCATTTTTGACCAGATATTGTGATTTGATCGGGGATTTGCCAAAGCGCAGATGGCTGCGGGTGATCCCGCCGGACTTCTTGCTGTCGTATTGGAAATAGCCTTGGACGTTCAGGTCGGTGTGATCGCCAATGATTTTGATGCTGTTCTTATTGGCGCCGACCGTCCCATCGGAACCGAGACCCCAGAACTTACAACTGATCGTGCCTTCGGGAACGGTGTGGATCTCTTCGTGGATCGGGATGGAAAGGTGGCTGACGTCGTCTTCGATGCCGACCGTGAAGCCGTGGAAGCCACGGTTGTCAAGGTGATCATAGACCGCTTTGATCATGGATGGGGTGAATTCCTTCGAACTCAAGCCATAACGCCCGCCGATGATGTAGAGATCGGAACTGTTTTTCAGAGCGGAGACCACGTCCAGATAGAGCGGTTCGCCGATGGAGCCGGGTTCCTTGGTGCGGTCAAGCACGGCGATACGTTTGGCGGTATAGGGGATGACGTCAAGGAAGTGTCTGACCGAGAAGGGGCGATAGAGACGGACCTTGACCAAGCCATAACGCGTACCGCGCTTCTCGTTCAGATAGGTGATGGTCTCCTCAATGGTCTCGCAACCGGAGCCCATAGCAATGATCACCGATTCCGCTTCCGGATGTCCCACATAATCAAACAGCTTGAATTCACGCCCGGTCTTCTCTGCCACGAGACGCATGTATTCCAGAACGATCTCCGGGGCGGCGTCATAGTATTTATTGACCGTTTCACGTCCCTGGAAATAGACATCGGGATTCTGCTGACCGACTTTGATCTTCGGACGGTCGGGATTGAGCGCGCGCTGGCGAAATGCCTCTATGTATTTGTAATCGACCAGTTCGGCGATGGTCTCATAATCCACTTCGTCGATCTTCTGCAGTTCGTGCGAGGTGCGGAAGCCATCAAAAAACAACAGGAATGGGATCTGGGACTTCAAAGTGGCAAGCTGGCAGACGATGCCCAAGTCCATCACTTCCTGCACCGAATTACAGGCGACCAGGGCAAAGCCAGTATTGCGGGTGGACATCACGTCCGAATGATCGCCAAAGATCGACAGGGACTGACACGCCAGAGAACGTGCCGTCACATAGAACACGGCAGGCAGCATCTCTCCCGCGATCTTGTGCATATTGGGGATCATCAGCATCAGACCTTGGGAGGCGGTAAAGGTCGTGGTCAAAGCACCGGCAGTCAAACAACCATGCACCGCACCGGCTGCTCCGGCTTCGGATTGCATCTCGATCACGTCAACCGTGGAGCCAAAAATGTTCTTTTTACCCGCGGCAGCCCAAGCATCGGATAGCTCCCCCATCCCGGAAGAGGGAGTGATCGGATAGATAGCAGCCACTTCATTCATCGCATAGGCAACATGCGCTGCTGCATTGTTGCCATCCAGCGTGGCTTTGTTGTGTTTAGCCATTTTATATCTCCTTGCGTGGCATATTCTTATCAATAAGTTGCAACTTGGGGCATCATTTTATAGAACGGTTTTTTGTCAATACAATCTTCACGCCGGGAAGCGCAGGATTTGGCATTGACAGATTATGCCCGGTGCGCAGAAGAGACCCCATGAAACCTATAGATTTGATAGTCATAGTCCAGCCTGGGCTGGAGCGTTATGCACGCCTGGAATTGATGTCTTTGGGCATCAGTGACATCCGTCAGATCAAGGGGGCGCTGCTCTGTAAGGGACATCTCACCACCCTGATCCGGATCAATCTGTTTTGCCGGACGGTGAGCCGTGTACTTTGTAACCTCGGTACTTTCAGGGCGGGGAATTTTCGTCATTTGACAGATGGACTGGCGTCTCTGCCCTGGGACGACTATCTGCCTCCGAACTTGATCGACCGGGGCTTTTCCTTTTGCCTGCGGGTGCATTCCTATCAGTCCGATCTTTATCATGAGAAGGCAGTGGCGCAGAGGATCATCCATTTTCTCTCGGACCGGCTGGGCGGAGTGATTCCGGTACAGAGCAGTATTCAGGACGAGAATACAATCCTGCTGGTCATTCATATCAAGCAGGATCTTGTTCAGGTACGTCTTGACAGCAGCGGCATCCATCTGCACAAACGGGGCTATTCGAAGTTCACGGAAACCGCACCCTTACGGGAAACGATCGCCACCGCGATGATTATGGCGTCCGGCTGGCAGGTCAGCGGACTTGACCTGTTGGATCCGATGTGCGGTAGCGGCACCATCCCTATCGAAGCAGCGCTGATGGCTAAAGGACATACCTGGGAACGCCATCGCCGTTTCACCTTTATGGACTGGGCTTGTTTTGATCCCGGACTGATCGGGAAAGCCCTCGCTTCACTGCCGGAAAGCTGTTGTGTTCAGCGCAATATCAGAGCCGCCGACAGTGATGCCAAAGCAATTGCCACAGCTCAGGATAACTGCCAGAAAGGCGGTGTGGAGGGATCGGTCTCTCTATCCCATCAGTCACTGGATCAATGGCTGGATGAGGATCTGCGCCAGACGATGATTATCACCAATCCGCCCTGGGGCATCCGCCTGGTGGGAGGTGAATGGCAGACAGCCATGACAAAGCTAACAAACCGTGTTGCATCCATTTACCTGCTCATCCCAGATCACGAGATCCCGCGGGTTAAACCACGTAAAACCATCTTCCAGACCCGTTGCGGTGAGATAAACACCACCTTCTGCCTCCTTTGATCACGCGCGTCACCTGCGGCGGTGATAAGAGCCATGACCGCATGGGACGCCGTTATTATGCCCTCATCGTCCCCGTGAGAAACTGGGGTGAAACAGGGGCTGGAGATGGGTTTGGGGCAGAGATCAATGAGTATTTGCGTTATTTTGTGACGGCTTGAGCTATCTTGGACAAATCCAGTAAGCGATTACTCGATTCAGATCAGCCGGGTGACCTTACCGGTGTCGCGGTCAAAGTGGATGAGTTCCACACCCGCTTCTTCCATCAGTTGTTCTGCCAGAGCATCGGGATAGGTGTCGGCGATATAGACGGTTCTGATCTCGGCATTGATGATCATGCGGGTGCAGATGCTGCAGGGTTGATTGGTGCAATATAGTGTAGCGCCGTGGGTGCTGCTGCCGTTGATCCCGGCTTGGATGATAACATTCTGTTCGGCATGTACTCCGCGGCAGAGTTCGTGCTTCTCGCCGGAGGGGATTTGTTGCTGTTGACGCAGGCAGCCCTGATCACTGCAATGCCGGATGTTCTTGGGAGTGCCATTGTAGCCGGTGGAGATGATTTGATTGTCTTTTACCAGGACGGCTCCCACTTTGCGGCGGAGGCAGGTGGAGCGGGTCGCTGCCAGAAAAGCCATCTGCATGAAATACTTCTGCCAGGAAGGGCGGTCATTCATAATCCACATCCTTGATCATTGGTTTCCAGGCTACCTCCTCCTGATCCGGGCGTCTTGTCAATGCAATTCTGCTCAGATGCGGTAACTCACCTTCAGATATGCCGTTGTATAGTTCTTACGCCAGAAAATGCCACTATCCAGAATAGTGTAACGGAATGGGATCCTCTCGATTGGTTCCATCAGATTCTGTGAGGTCTTGAAGCCCAGATAGACAGCGGAGCCGGGACGGAAATCCCACCGGAAGTTGGTGTAGAAGCCAAAGCGCATCAGATTGACCAGGGTGCTTGTTTCGGTCTGATAAGTGCTGGTGCTGATCCCGGAAGTCCATTGAGTATTGTTGCTGGGCGTAATCCGCAATTGCACATCTGTGATCAGGAATGTATCATCCTGATGAGCTGTTTTATCAATATCGTAATTGTATAGCATGGAACTGGTTGAGTAACTGAAATTTGCTCCCAATTGACCTGAAGCGCCAAAGGAGAAGAACATCGCCCGACGGGTTTCCTCCAGATCGTAGATAAAGGATTTGCCATAGGAGCCGTTGATATTGAAACGCAAGTAGGGGAGTTTGTAATAACTTCCGCCATAATAGACGGTGCCGATCCGGTGTGTGCCCCATTCCTGATAATAATCGCTCTGAGTATCGAGGTAATAGAAGAACGGCTTAGCAAGAAATCCAGATGCCCAGACACTCCAGAATGCGGAGGAGCTTATGTTTGCCGACCAGTTGATATGCCGGTCTTTTTCTTCCCGTTCCTTAAAATCGGATTGGCTGAAGGATAGATGTGTGTTGTATGAACTAAGATATCCGGGCAGGGAATCCCTGCTGTATGATAGCGATGCATTATAGTTGTATGATGCTAAGTTGTCACGGGTATATCCCATATCAGCATGGATATCACTGTCGCGATCACTAAAGGAAAGATTCAAATCCCAATCCCCAAACTCATGGTTGGAAACAGCACCATAGACCGATCCCCACCCCTTCTCACGCAAGTCTTCCATATTTCTGGGATCAAGCCAGGTATGAGCAGTGGAAAGATAGAGTTTGTGCTTGGGCCGGTACTGATAGATCAAGCTATTTTCCTGCATCAGGTTAAAGTATCCCGTACTGTGCCGGATATGGGTGAGGAACTCCAGGTTGAGGGTCCTGGTGCGTGGCTTGAGCGCCAGGATATGAAAGGATCATCATAGTTATAGATAATGTCGCCTTCCCGGGATTCCTTGTCGAAGGCGCTGAGCCAGCCATAGGATATCCAATCCGCATTGCCGGTCAGTTTAAGCGCAAAGCGAGGCTGCATTATGGACCGGGAATAGAATGTATTGCCCAAGCCGGTAAAGACATTGATATCCTCGGTGAAGAAATAACGGTTTTCATCGTAGTAAGGAGGCATCTTCTGGTTGAAGGTATTGCGTTCGCTATCCAGGGGGACGTCGGAGAAATCAGGATTGAAGGTCACCTTGAGTTTTATGGCATTGGAGGGATTATATGCCAGATCCAGCCCGATATGATCGGGATCGAAGGAACTCTCACGAGCCATCAGATCGTATTTCCTGACGAAGTAGGGAATGAGAGTATAGGCACGGGTGGAGGATATCTTGTGGGTCAGGGTAATATCGGCCGCCTGGTAGAAGAAATCCTGCTTCATGTCGATGGTCACGTTCGGGTAGCGGTAAAAGTGCCTGGTCTTGGTTTCATAGCGGGTGAGGATCACCTTCCATTCATAGGGCGGTTTTTGCCGGAAGCGGAGATCGCGGAAGGGGATCTGCATAATGACGATCCACTTGTCGCCTTTGATCTCGCTGGTGTAGGAGTAGTGGCTGTCCCAACTGGAGTCGGTGCTTAAAAGAGGATTGCGGGTGGAATCCAATAAACTGCCCATCGGGAAAGCATAGTACATATAGCCATATTGACTGGCAGCAGAGGTGATCACCTTGATCCGGATAAAATCCGCTTCCATCCACTGATCCCGGGCTCGGTAGCTACCCTGTTCAAAGGTGCTGTCGATCTCGGCTTCCCAACGCATATAGAGGTTGTCATCGTCATAACTGAGCCAGACGCGATTGGACAGGCGATGAGGGATTCCATCCTTGGGATCGATTCGGATAAACTCCGTAAATTGTGGCTCATCAACAGGATCAGGTACCGAACCATAGGGTAGGGACAGGGCGGAAAGCCAGATGGAGCTGAAGGCGATCATCAGCGATAAACTCAACCAGAACTTGCTCTGTGGCATCTTCACTCCTTTTGGCATCGATGTCTTCAATACCAGATACATCAGGGAAGGGCTTATGAACTTACTTAACCCCTAATCACGTTCTGTATAAGATTGAATTCCGTCAAGGCAATAATCCTGTTTCTCGCCTTTTTACCGGTTTTTGCCCGATAATTCCCGATCATTATGCGTCACAGACGCTACTTTCCCATTTTGTGGTTCAGCTTGCTTTTCGGTCAGGTTCGCCTCGAGATCGCCTCGAGTCTCGAGGCGAACTCGAGGCGAACTCGAGGCGAACTCGAGGCGAAGGTAATGTGATTATTCAAACAATCGGCGGTAAGGAAGATTCAAAGCGAAAAAACGGAGCATTCTACCGCAGTAGTTGGAGGGGGGATTGATCACCTCAGGAAGGCAGCTAACCGCATTTTCTTGACAGTATCGGGGCGTGTGGAGAATGACGCAAAAATCAATGGTTTCTGGAGGAACCGATGCTGAGACAGGTGTTACTGTCCAAAATCCACCGGGCAACGGTGACAGAATGTGATCTGAATTACAACGGCAGCATTTGCATAGATACGTCATTACTCCACCTGACCGGGATGCGTGAATACGAACGGGTGGAGATCTATAATCTCAATAATGGGGCACGGTTTGCCACCTATATCATTCCCGGCAAAGAAAATTCGGGAGCGATCGGGATCAATGGCGCAGCAGCGCGTTTGGTTCAACCCGGAGATAAGGTGATCATTCTGAATTATGGGATGGTCGATGAACAGGAACTTGCCGGTTATCAGCCGGTGGTAGTGGTGGTTGACGAGAATAACCGTCCTGTCTGATATGCAGGTTATAGAACATATAGCTCAAATGACCGCTCTGATGGAGCAAGGCGAGATCTGCCGTCCGATCGGATTTGTGCCGACCATGGGTTATTTGCATCAGGGTCATCTGTCGCTGGTGCACCGAGCGAGACAGGAATGCCGGACGGTCGTGGTCTCGATCTTTGTCAATCCGACGCAATTTGGCGTGAATGAGGACTTTGATAGCTATCCGCGGGATCTGAGCCGTGACCTGGAGATGCTGGAACCCATGGGGGTGGATATTGTCTTTTGCCCACCTGTGCGTGAGATGTATCCCGATGGCTATCAGACCTTTGTGGATGTGGAGCAGCTTGCTCAGATTCTGTGCGGTGCCCGCCGTCCGGGACATTTCCGGGGTGTGACGACAGTGGTTCTCAAGCTGGTCAATATCGTTAAAGCCGATCTGATGTATATGGGCGAGAAGGACTTTCAGCAATGCGTTGTCCTGGAGACGATGCTGCGGGAATTGAATCAAGCTTGCCGGATAATCCGCTGTCCAATCGTCCGCGAAGCGGATGGACTGGCGATGAGTTCCCGCAATGTATATCTGAGTCCGGAGGATCGGCAAAAGGCGTCCTGCCTCCATCAGGCGATCCAATTGGCACAACGGTTGTGCCGGGATGGGAAAGATAAAGCGGATGAGGTCATTCCCGTCTTGACAGAATTGATCCTTTCCCGCGGTGGTCAGATCGATTATATTGCCATAGTTGATCATGTTTCGCTGCAGCCGGTGGACGTCGTCGATACAAGATCCAGATTGCTGCTGGCGGTCAGGTTTGGTAAAACCCGTCTGATTGACAACGGAGCAATAGCATAAACATGCGAAAGTGGCGGAATTGGCAGACGCGCTGGACTTAGGATCCAGTAGGTTTCACCTGTAGGGGTTCGAGTCCCCTCTTTCGCACCATAAATTCCCCCAAGCGGAGCGTTTCGATGCTCCGGCGTTAATTGAAACAAGGAGTAACAGAGAAAGTGCAAGCAGACATCAAGAAAATCGATGCCGTAAAGCGAGAGGTCACGCTGACCATACCCGCCGAGCAGGTGGATAAAGAATATCGCGTTCATTTTAACCAATCCGCCGGCATGGTGCAGGTTCCCGGCTTCCGTAAAGGCAAAGCGCCGATGGCAATGGTGGAACGGAGTCATGGCACCCGGATCAGAGAGTATTTTGTGGAGATGATGACCGAAACGAAGTTCCGCGAAGCGGCTCAGGAACACAAGTTAGAATACCTCCTTATGCCGGAAGTGACCAAGGTCGATTGGGAACCGGGAACAGATATGACGATCAAACTCGAGGTCGAAACTGAACCAGAGTTTACGATCAGCCAGATCGAAGGTCTTACCGTGCCATATAAACCCTTTTCTTTGGAAGCGGATGTGCAGAAATATCTGGAAGAGCTTCGGGACAAGGGCACCATTCTTATTGATGTCGAGGATGACATCAAGGTAGGTGACGAAGTTGAACTGGAGATCCGCCACGCCTCTGATCCCAATGGGAAAGCATGGACCTGTAAAACGGAGCTGACCAGTGAAGATGACGATCTATTGACGCCGTTGCTATCCAGGAAAATCGGGGATACGGCAGAGGCAGAACTGACAGATGAACGGTTCAGTGATCTGTCCGGGGAAGAAGAAGTGACACCCGATCCCAATGACCATTATCTGCTGATGGTTAATGCTATTCAACGTAAACAGATACCCGAGATCGACGATGACTTTGCCAAGGATCATGAGTTTGATGATCTGGCTGATATGAAAACAAAGATCGCGGCAGAATTGACGCTGATGAATGAGCATAAGAACATCTACGTCCGGCACAGTGCCATACTGAGCAAAATTTTACGGGACAATCGGTTTGAACTGCCGGAAAAAGTGTTGAACCATCTGGTCAAACAGGAAATGCAACGCTACTCTCGGATCAAGGAGCCCCAATTCCGCCGATATTTAGAATACCAGGTCCATTATGAGATTATGAAGGACATGGTCAAGATCTATCTGCTCAAGAACCTCTTTGCTCAGTATCCACATGAAGTCACTGAGGACGATAAACAGAGATTTTATGAGCACTTGGCAATCCTCTCCGATACCACCGTCGAAGCATGGAAAGAAAAGAACAAGGAAGATCTGGAACAGAATAAATTCGATGAATCCATCCAAGAATTCGCGGTAATGCACCGGATTGCCGCCACCTGTGATTTTGTAGAGAAAGCGGATGAGCCTGAGGAAGAACAGGGCGATGAATATGAAGTGATGCCTTCCGAAGAGCTGGATCCATCACGGGAAAACGAAATTGCGTCTTCTCCCAGTTCTCTTGATAGCGAAGATATTAATGCCAATACCAACAAGGAGGACGCATGAGTTTCATCCCAATCGTGATCGAACAGATCGGACGTAGTGAACGTGCCTATGATATCTATTCGCGGTTGCTCAAAGACCGTATCGTCTTTATTGGCGGGGTAATAGAGGATAATCTGTCAAACTCGGTGGTAGCACAACTGCTGCATCTGGAGGGTGAAGACCCGGAAAAGGACATCTTCATGTATATCAATAGCCCCGGGGGGATCATATCCTCCGGACTGGCGATCTATGATACAATGCAGTATATCAAGCCCCGTGTCTGTACCATCTGTATTGGTCAGGCAGCCAGCATGGCAGCGGTCTTGCTGGCAGCCGGTGCTGAAGGCAATCGAACTGCTTTGCCAAACAGCCGGGTCATGATCCATCAGCCCATGGGTGGCGCTCAGGGTCAGGCATCCGATATCGAAATTCAAGCCAAGGAAATACTCTATCTGCGCCAGAGGATGAATGAAATCCTCCACCGGCACACCGGCAAAGATATCAAACAGATCGAGGAAGACACTGACCGCAACTTTTTTATGAGCGCAATGGAAGCCAAGGAATATGGAATTATCGATGAAGTCATCACCAACCGTAAATAACTTGACAAAACTCCCGAAAGAGGATTTCATACCCATACTGGTGTCCATCCAGACGCCTTACCAAATACCAAGGGAGGAAGATCTTGGATAAAAGCTCACGCAGCTGTTCCTTTTGCGGCAGATCGGAACTGGAAGTGCAAACCCTGATCAGAGGAATTGCCGGCAATATCTGTGACAGTTGTATCCAGATGTGTCACGCCATCGTGGTGCCCAGCCAGATCTCGGCAGCATCGCAGGAGTTTGACCTGCCCCTGCCCAGCCAGATAAAATCATATCTCGATCAGTATGTGATTGGTCAGGAACGTGCCAAGCAGACCATATCGGTAGCCGTTTACAACCATTACAAACGCATCTTCAAGCAATCACCCAATGATGAGGTCGATCTGGAGAAGAGCAATATCCTGATGATGGGACCCACCGGATCGGGTAAGACTCTCATCGCTCAGACGCTTGCCCGATTTCTCAAAGTTCCTTTTGCCATCAGCGATGCCACCACTTTGACCGAGGCAGGATACGTCGGTGAGGACGTGGAAAACATCCTGGTTCGCTTGCTCCAGAATGCCGAGTATGATGTGGCAAAAGCGGAACGTGGGATCGTCTATATTGATGAGATCGACAAGATCTCCCGCAAATCAGAGACCCCATCCATCACCCGCGACGTCTCGGGTGAAGGTGTCCAGCAGGCACTACTCAAGATCCTCGAAGGCACCAAGGTAAATGTACCGCCCAAGGGTGGCCGTAAGCATCCACAGCAGGACTTTATCGAAATGGATACGACCAATATCCTCTTTATCGCCGGTGGCGCCTTTGTTGGTCTGGATAAGATCATCCATGAACGGGTGGATCAGAAAGCGATCGGTTTTGATGTGAAACTGGGTGACCGTAAGGATGATTCTCATATCTATGAGGAGGTGAATTCGCATGATCTGCTCAAGTATGGCTTGATCCCTGAACTGATCGGACGCTTGCCAGTGATCTGTACTTTGCATGAACTGACCGAGGAAGCGTTGATGGAGATCCTGCAAACACCGAAGAATGCACTGTGCAAGCAATATCAGAAGTACTTTGAACTGGACGGCGTGAAACTGGAGTTTGAGCAAAGCGCACTCAGAGAGATTGCCCATCTGGCACTCAAACAAAAGACCGGTGCTCGTGGATTACGTTCTCTTATGGAGCGTTTCATGCTCAGTATCATGTATGAGATCCCCGATCAGCCGGAGATTGAATCATGTCTGATCACTTCCGGGGTGGTCACGGGATGCGAAAAACCTGTTTATCACAAGATTGACCCCATGTCAAAGATCGTTAAATCAATGGAAAACACCGAATCCAGGAACAAAAAAGCACAAAACATATAAGAGGGAAACAAGATGAAACGCTTAATATTGATCATCCTGAGCATATCAATTCTGCTGATCTTAACATCCTGCTTTGAGGATGGCACACTTCGCATCCGCAACCGGACAACCGCGCTCGCCTGGTTCTCGGTTGATCTTGGTCCGGATATTTTTCTGGAATCTTTCAATAACTGGTCACGCAGTTACAGTTCCGATCGCACTGTCCGGATCAACTATAACGGGAATCACCTCTTCTCCGGTAGTATCAATACCTCTGTTAATATGGGTATGATGACCAATTTTGATATTGTCGCCGATGGTGGAGCGATCCGGATCACCAATCAGACCAGTCTGACTGTAACCCAGGTCTATATTTCACCGGTTACTTCATCGGTCTGGGGCAACAACCAACTGACCGGAACCATTGCTCCTGCGGGCAGTGTTTTATGGACTGTAGCTGAGGGTAATTGGGATATCAAGGTGGTGGATTCCAATGGCGATGACTTCTATCTGATGAACCGGAATGTGCCTCTTGATACTACTATAAACATATCTTTCAGTTACGGAAGAGAATGGCAGAGAACAGATACAAAGATAACATCGTATGCAATAGATCACGAATATCGGATCGAACAGAAGTAACCCTGAATTCGGCAGGATCCTGATCTACTTCCGTGGTTACGGGATCCTGCTCTCTTTCTTTCCGGAGCGAATATGACGCCACAAATGACCGTCCCGCGCAGGGATAAGCTCAAAGAACTGCTTGCCGATGGCGAGAATGTAATCCTCTTTGCCAAGCTGGACGCCAAACTTGAGAAGTTTCACCAGGATAATACCTTCCTCTATTTCACCGGACTCAACCATCCAAATCTGATCTATGTTTGCGAGAAGCATGCCGGCAAATGTAACGATATGCTCTTCATCGAACGCAGTGATCCGGAACGCATCGTCTGGGAAGGTGAGAAGCTGGGAATTGAGGAAGCCAGGCAAATCAGCGGTATCCAGCGGATCCATTACCTGGATGAATTGTACAATATTCTGACGGGCATCTGCACATTAGCCCGGAAGCTGTATTCCAATCTGGGTAATGTCACTTTGAACAGACCTCCCAGCTATCCGATGTTCATGCTTGAGCCCGTTCGTAACCGCTATCCCCATATCGAGATCGAGGAGATCAACAACCTGGTGGCACCCTTGCGCAAGATCAAAACCGATTGGGAGATCGAACAATTGCAGACCGCGATCGATATCACCGGTGATGGAATACTGGATGTCATGCACAATGCCCAAGCCGGTATGATGGAATATGAATTGGAAGCCACGATCTTCTATCGGATGCAGCGCAGCGGCGTAATGCGATGGGGATTTGCACCAATCGTTGCCGCGGGGATCAATGCCGCAACCCTCCACTACGAGAAAAACAACTGCCCCGTATCCCCTGATCACCTGGTGCTTCTGGATGTGGGCGCTTCCTACAATAACTACAGCGCAGATATCACCCGGTGTTTCCCCATTTCAGGGAGATTTTCGCCTCGCCAGAGGGAGATCTATACTATCGTCCTGGATGTCCAGCGGCAGATCATCGCCATGATCGCGCCAGGCGTTACGATGGCGCAACTGAATGAGAGAACCAGAGAATTGCTGGCTGCCGGATTGACGGAGATCGGCTTGATCAAGGACAAGGACGAACTGTCCAAGTATTATATGCACAGCGTCGGTCATTTTCTGGGGATGGATACCCATGATCTGGGAGGTAGGGAGGCGATACTGGAGGAAGGTAATGTCATTACGGTGGAACCAGGCATCTATATCCCGGAAGAGCAGCTCGGAGTCCGGATCGAAGATGACGTACTGGTTACGGCAGAAGGCCATCGTGTCCTTTCCGCCAAAATCCCCAAGACGATCTCAGAACTCGAAGCCATCCGGCTGCAGGCACTTTCCCAGTGAACCGCAAAGCGATCTATCCCGGCACCTTCGATCCGATCACGCTGGGTCATCTGAACATTGTGGAAAAGGCGTCTCATCTCTTTGACATGGTCTATCTTGCTGTGGCTGATTTTACCGGTAAAGCGATGATGTTTGAACTTGATGAACGCAAGCATCTTTGCCAGCAGGTCACTTCTCATCTGCCCAACGTCGAAGTGATGACCTTTCATGGTCTGGTCGTGGATTTTGCCCGCAGCTTGAATTGTTGCATCATGATCCGTGGGATGCGTGCCATGAGCGACTTTGAATATGAGCTTTCTCTGGCGTTGACCAACAAAAAGCTGGAGCCATCCATCGAAACGATGTTCATGGTGCCCAATCTCCAGTTTATGTATATGTCCTCGTCGATGATCAAGCAACTGGCTATGCTGGGAGGCAATCTGGACGAATATGTCCCGTTTCCGGTGGCGCAAGCCCTCCAGGCGAAGCTGAGGGATCATGGCAAAAACTAAAGATACTCCCATTGCTGAAAAAACCCAGATCTCCGAGCGGAGTTTACCGGCTGATATCAATGCCGAAGCCGCTCTGCTCTCGGCAATGCTGATCGACTCCGAGGTCGTTTCCAAGGGACTCGATAAGCTCCGGGAGGATTTCTTTTACCGCAAGGCAAACAAGCTGATCTTCAGAACGATGCAGGAGCTTTTCAGCGATAACATCGAGATCGATGCGCTCACCCTAATCAACCGGCTCCAGCGCAACAACCTGCTCGAGAAGGTCGGTGGCGTCCCTTATATCAACGAACTGGTCGATTTCGTCGTCTCCAGCGCCAATTTTGACTATCACTTCAACATTGTCTGGGATCAAGCGCTGCTCAGGCAGATGATCCTGACCTGCAACCAGATCATCGAGACCTGCTATTCCGCCAATAAGCCGGTCAGGACTATCGTTGACGAAGCTGAGCAATCCATTTTTGCCATTGCCGAGATCCCCAAACATCAGGGTTTCCAACGGATTGGCGAGCTTACTCCGGAAGTCGTGAATATGATCGACAAGGTTGCTTCAACCCGGATACCCATGGTTGGCGTGTCCAGCGGGTTTGGCGATCTGGACAAGATGACCGGTGGCTTTCGGGCTGGTCAGTTTGTAATTATTGCCGCCCGTCCGGCGATGGGGAAATCCGCATTCGCCTTGAATATGGCATCCTACGCCGCTGTCAACCTGAACAAAAAAGTGGCGGTGTTTACCATGGAAATGAGCGCCGAGGAATTGATTCTGCGCCTTTTCAGCACCGCTGCCGAGGTTAGCGTGGACAGCATGCTGAAGGGCTTTGGTATGAACGAGGAGAGATTGACCCGGATCCAGCAGGCAGCCGATGCCTTGAGCAGTAAGCACATTTACATCGATGACAGCGGTACCAACAGTCCACTGGAGATCAGAGCCAAGACCCGGCGTCTGCAGGCCGAACTGGGTGGTTTGGATCTGGTCATCATCGATTATATACAGCTTATGACTTCAACCAAACCACGTGACAACCGACAGCAGGAGATCTCCGAGATCTCCCGGGCTCTCAAGATCATGGCAAAAGACCTGCATCTGCCGGTGATCGCACTTTCCCAATTGAACCGCATGCTGGAAAACCGGGAAGACAAGCGTCCCCGCCTGGCTGACCTGAGAGAATCCGGTGCCATCGAGCAGGATGCCGATTTAGTCATGTTTATTTACCGTGATGAGTATTACAATCCCGAGAAGACCCAAACACCCGGAATTGCAGAGATCATCATCGGTAAGAACCGTCATGGCCAGACCGGGTTCATTGAACTCGGTTTTGCCAAGGAATATACCCAATTCCGGTCGATCGACACCTCGCATGAGTTTTAATTTCTTCGCCGTTATCGGTGAATACATCCTTTTCATTTCCAAGGTCTTCGCCCGCATCCGCTATTTGATCAAACGCCGCTTTGAGATCGTAATCCAATGTAAAAAGATGGGGATCGATTCCCTGCCTTTGATCGCACTGACCGCCGCTTTTACCGGATTGGTCACTGCGCTGCAAGCCGTGTACCAGACCAAGGGATATATACCCGTGCAACTGATCGGCGTCCTGGTCGGCAAGTCAACCATGATCGAACTGGCACCGGTTTTAACGGCTCTGGTCCTGACCGGTAAGATCGGAGCAGCGATCACGGCGGAGATCGGTACTATGCGGGTAAGCGAACAACTGGATGCGCTCAATGTACTCAATATCGATCCCAAGAACTTCGTTTTTTTACCCCGCATCATTGCCGGCTTGATCGTAATTCCCTTGCTGACTATCTTTGCCATGATCATGGGGATCGGTTCCGCCTGGTATTTTTCCTGGCTTCGCTATGGCATCCACCAACATACTTTCTTTAATGGCATGAAAAGCTACTTTATGCCGACCGATCTCTGGGGCGGAGTGATCAAATCGCTGGTTTTCGGCTTTTTCATCACTACCATTGGCTGCTTTATGGGAGACCGTACCACCGGAGGCGCAGAGGGCGTCGGCAGATCGACCATGCAAACCGTGGTCTATGCTTCCATATTGATCCTGATCTCGGATTTCATTGTCGCCGCGTTGCTCTTCAACACCTTTTGATCCGATGCGTACGCCTCTGTCCGTCAGCATTCTCCTGATTATCATAGTGCTGTTCGGGATCACTGCCTGTCCCTCCGGCAAGGATCAGCTTCCTGAAGCTGAGATCACGCCTGTTCACAAGATCCGGATCTACGCCTTGGACTGGCATCAGCAATCGGGATTCAATAGTGCCGTAATTTCTGAGTTTGAGAGACAAAACCGCTGTGCGGTCGAAGTGATCTCTTTCCCGACCACCGCTGAGCTCCTCGCAGCTTTGGAAAAGGTCTCCGCCGAGGATTCTCTCGATGTCGTGCTGGGCTTGGACAATGCCTTTTCCCTATCAACCGATCTGAGTGCTTACTTCCGGTCGGATCATGATATATCTCTGAGCAGGATCGAGCGCAGGATCAGAAATGAAGCGGAGCCATTCCTGATTCCTTATGCCCGCGCCAATGTCGCCCTGCTTTACAACCAACGCGTGATCAATGATCCTCCAGAGTCATTTGGCGAACTTCAGGATTCCCGGTTCATGAATCAACTGATCTGTCTCGATCCGGCGGTCTCAGGTGTCGGCAGGACGCATCTACTGTGGTCACTGGCGCTTTTTGGCGAGGATGGCTACCGTCAGTTGTGGAGCAGTTTACGCAAGAATATCCGCGGGAATGTAAAATCCTGGAACGAGGGGTTAAGCATGCTGCAAAAAGGCGAGGCGGGACTGATGATCGGCTTTTCCGGCACGGAGATCTGGCTCTCGGAGACCGATCCCGCCCGGTCCAATGTCAAAGCCTCCCGCTTCAAAGAAGGTTCCTATCAGTATGTGGAGTATTCCGCTATTCATCATCTTTCGCCTCAGCCCGAACTATCCGCCAAGTTTATTGAGCACCTGATTGATCCCGTCACTCAGTTGCATACAATCTACAAACTGGGACTTTTCCCGGTTAATGACACCACCATCATGCCGGCTAAATATGCCTCGATTCCTTTCTCCACCTATGTATTGAACGACCGCTTGTCAAATGATGCGGTACGGGAGGGGATGGAGGGCTGGTTATTGTTTTGGGAGCACTTGTTCTCCTATGGTTTTACTCGATCCCATCCCTCTACACATCGTTCTTTACCAACCTGAGATTCCAGCCAACACCGGTAATATCGGCCGGCTTTGTGTGGGCTGTGGTGCGGAACTACACCTGATCAAACCCCTGCGCTTCATCATCAATGACAGGATGCTCAAGCGTGCCGGTCTCGATTATTGGGACAAACTCACCCTGCACCTCCACCACGATCTGGCAGAGATCTATCAAGCCTATCCGGTCCAGCGGATCTTCCTCTGCACCACCAAGTCGGATCGGAACTACACTTCCGTCCGCTATCAGCCAGGGGATGTATTGGTCTTCGGTCCCGAATCCAGGGGTCTGCCGGAACCCCTTTTACAGCAGTATCCCGCTCAAACCATATCCATCCCGATGACTCCTGCGATCCGCTCCATCAATCTCTCTAATGCCGTTTCCATCATCCTCTATGAAGCCGTCCGGCAGATAGCTATTCCTCCGATCGTTTCGTAACGCTCCGCCCCGTTTTCCTCCTCCGCTTTTCGTTCCTTCTCACCTGCTTGGTTCAATTGC
>VGPI01000010.1 GCA_016875595.1 Candidatus Cloacimonadota bacterium | reverse complement strand
AAAGAAGGAAGTTTTGCAGCGACGCCGTCTCGACCACAATTGACGATAAACTGCCCAACACCATCATCAGCAGCACAACACTGACTATCCTGCGCATAACATCTCCTTATCCACGATTGATCCTGAAAAGTAACCGGGTGCCATTCGATTGACGGGAAATCAAACCGTCAAGTTTTTTCTGTATCTTGCCTTTTGAACTGATACAAAAGATGAGCGGTGCCATAAATGCACCGCTCCAATATGTCCGGTTGTTCTTTACAGGTATCTACTTGGAATTACCGATCATGATGCCGCGCTTTACCGCGGCAATATTTTGTTCCAATAGGTCGGGGTTCTTGGCTTGGAGGAAGGACTCCAGATCCTCCTCAATGGTTTCATAACTGACCATTCCAGTCGTGCCGATAATGACGCCGATGGCAAGCATATTGAGCACTCTCAAACTACCCAGTTCCTTCGCGATCTCGGACATCGGGGCATTGATCTTGACCACGTCTTCGCGTTTGATCCCATGCGGGCACATATCGGTATTGATAATGATCAGTCCTCCCGGGCGGACATTGGGTCCAAACTTGTCCAGCGAGGGCTGGTTGAGCGCCACCAGAATATCCGCCTGACTGACAATGGGAGAGGCGATCGTGGTATCGGAGACGACGACAGAGACATTTGCTGTTCCACCACGCATTTCAGGACCATAGGAAGGCAGCCATGACACTTCCTTTCCTTCCTGCATAGCAGCTTGCGCGATAAATTTGCCGATGGTGAGAACGCCTTGTCCTCCGAAACCGGCACAGATCATTTCCTTTTTCATTATTCCACTCCCTCGCCACGATCCCGGAAGCAGTTCGGTTTGAAGAAAGGCAGCATATTGTCCTTTGCCCAGTCCCGTGCTTTGATCGGATCGATGCCCCAATTGGTCGGGCAGGTCGAGATGATCTCCACAAAGGTGAAGCCCCGTTCTTCCTTATTATATTTGATCGCCTTAGCCACGGCTTTTTTGGCTTTGATAATATCCGCCGGACTCAAGAGCGATACGCGTTCAATGTAGTAAGGAGCCACCAGCGTAGCCATAAGTTCACACATCCGGATCGGGTGACCCATGTCATCCACCTTACGTCCATAGGGCGAGGTGGTCGTCTTCATTTCCGGCAGAGTGGTCGGTGCCATTTGCCCGCCGGTCATGCCATAAATGGCGTTGTTGACGAAGAAGACGCTGATATGTTCACCCCGATTGGCGGCATGGATGATCTCCGCGGTGCCAATTGCTGCGAGATCACCATCGCCTTGATAGGTAAAGACATGCATCTCGGGCCGGGCACGCTTGATGCCGGTGGCGACAGCCGGTGCTCTGCCATGCGCTGCCTCTGCCATATCAAAATCAAAGAATTTATAAGCAAAGACCGAGCAGCCAACCGGCGCGATGCCCGTCATCACATTTCTAAGTCCGTTTTCATCCACCGCTTCTGCGATCAACCGGTGCGCCACGCCGTGCAGGCATCCGGGACAGTAGTGAAACGGCGTTTTGGTCAGGGACAGGGGTCTGCTTGCGATAGTTTCCATTATTACCTCCCTCAAAAGCATTCCAGCAGTTTTTCTTTGATCTCGCCGGGAGTAAAGATGATCCCGCCGACTTTGCCCCAGAATTTGACATCACATCTCCCGGCGACGGCGATCTTAACGTCATCCAGCATCTGACCCTTGTTCAATTCAAAGACATAGACCTGTCTCACGTTCTTGTGCAAAGCTCGGGCGACGCATTCATACGGATAAGGCCATAGTGTGATGGGACGGATCAAGCCGACGCTTTTGCCTTCGGTTTTCAGATCATTGATGGCGGATTTGACAATGCGGGAAGCAGTGCCAAACGCCACGCAAAGGATCTCGTTGTCCCCGTTGATGTTATACTCTTCACAGCGCACTTCGTGCTGCTCGATTTCAGCATATTTCACAAATAGATTGTTCACGTGTTTTTCCAGTACCAGCGGATCGATCTCCAGTGAATTGATCTCATGATGATGCCGGTTTACACCATCCTCATTGGGACAGATGCACCAATTTTCGTGCTGTTTGGCAAGCTCTTGCACCTCCTCTTCGGTCTTTGCCGGACGGAATTCCACCGGTTCCATCATCTGACCCAGCATCCCGTCGGAGAGGATCATGACCGGATTGCGGTATTTATACGCCAGATCCAGCGCATCGGCTGCCATATCGGCAAATTCCTGCACCGTACTCGGCGCCAGAACGATCAACCGGTAATCGCCATGACCGCCGCCCTTGGTGGCTTGAAAATAGTCCGCTTGAGCCGGTTGGATGTCTCCCAATCCCGGACCACCGCGTTGGACGTTGACGATCACGGCGGGCAATTGGGCTCCGGCGCAATAGGAGATCCCTTCCATTTTGAGCGATATTCCCGGTGAGGAAGAAGAGGTCATCACGCGTTTGCCAGCCCCGGCAGCGCCATAAACCATATTGATCGCAGCCACTTCGCTCTCTGCCTGGATAAAGGTGCCGCCCACTTTGGGCATCATTTTTGCCATATACTCGATCAATTCACTCTGAGGAGTGATCGGATAGGCAAAATACAATCTGCAACCCGCCCGAATTGCCGCTTCGGCCACGGCTTCATTGCCTTTCATCAATACTTTGCTCATTTTACCCTCACTTCTCGATCGTGATCGCCACATCCGGGCAGGTCACATAACACATTTTACAGGCAATACAACTGTCCTGATTAAAACACTCGGCATAGTGGTAACCCTTGGCATTGATATTATCCGAAAACCGGATGATCTTCTTCGGGCACGCTGCTATGCACAAACCACATCCTTTGCAATAAGTTGGGTCAACCGTCATTCTTGGCATGGTTGCGCTCCTTCCATGGATTATTTCATGTCAGCAGCAGGGTCTGAAACTGCTCTATTCTGTCAAACCTTTTTTGCCCGATTCCGATTTAGGATCCCATGATTCGACTCTAATGATTTGAAATATCTACATTTATCACTGACTTCCAGTTGCGTCCAACCAGATTAAAGACCATCTGTATCTCAAAGATTGCATTTCAATGATCTTTCAGGGATCTTCCGGTGTTCTTTCAGTGCCTGTCATGGGTGATTTTATCTGCCTCCTCCTTGCTTCATTACCTTAGTATAACCTTAGTATAACCTTACAATCGTAAGGTTATACTAAGGTTATACTAAGGTAATGAAGCAAGGAGGAAAGAGGTAAGACCGAATTTAGAAAGACATCTGCCAGGAGCCGAAAATGGCGTGTTTCCAGTTGATGACGTAGGTTGAAGTGATCCCGATTAAAAAGCGGTGGTGCGCCATTCCGGCGAAGGCAAGGTTGCTGGTCAGTTTCAGGGTTTTGGTCACATTACCTTCGAACCAGCGCGTTTGAGTGGTGTCGATATCGGGGATCAGGTGGGCATAATTCAGGGAATAGTTATTGCCAGTGCTGCCTTGTTTGGTATAGGAAGCATGGCTGTCCCACCGCAGCGTTTTCAACAGGGGGAGATTCAATTCGCAGGAGAGGTCGAGCAGGTTTGCACCTTTGGGATATCCCAGGGACCGGCGGTCGTGAGAGTATTTATTGTAGTCCAGATAGTGGGTGTAAGACCAGGGACGCACAGCACTGACCTCCAACGTGATCTGTGGCGCTTGATTGTGGAGAACGGCGGGATTGGCGAGTAAAAGATTGATGCCTCCCTGCAGGGCATATTTATTGCCCCACCAGTTGCCAAAGAGTTCGGCATAGCGGAGTTCGTCCAGAAACGCCTGTCCATAGAGCAGGACCCGGGGATGGGGACGGAAAGAGCCGCCGGCATAGATAAGGACGTTGTCCCGGTCGTGTTGATTATGCTCGGTCACTCGCCAGAAGGTGTGTGGCAAGAGATAGTTGATTTCCAGCCCGCGTTTGCCGTAGATGATGGTCTCTCCGGCAAAGAGGCGCCAGCGATCACCGGTCTCATAAGTGATCTGGTGTGTTGCTATGTATTTATCCGGCAGGTTTTTATGGTTAACGCTGGCGTTGTCATACAGAGCCAGGATACTATCTGCGATCAGGGAACCGTGCATGAAGGAAAGAGTGAATGGACCGGTAAAGCCCTCTGCCAGGAAGTAACCATAGTCGTTGCAGGTGTCATTGAGAATGATGCTGCCGGAGATACTGTTGCCGGTCTGGAATCTGCCGCGTCCGATGGCAAGCGTGAAGCGGGGATGATTGTAGTAGATGTCGGCGGTGAGGTTGTCGATATCGATGCGGGATTCGTTGTGTTTATAGTAACCATCGACCAGGGGAGAAGCGAGAATGCCGTTCAGATCACCCCAGAATCCACCATTCCACCACAGCGCTCTCATGCCGAAACCGTCATAAACGCTGGAGTGCTTTTCCTCAATGCCTTTCAGGATGTAGGTATTGAACCTGATGCCCTTGTAGAGGAAAGAGTAGTCATAATCGTCATGCTGGAAGAGATCGCCCCCGGCGATGACGTTCATCTCGGTATGGAGCTTGAGCCCTTCATCATTCACGGAATAAAGGCACATGGCGCTTTGGGGATCACCCGGACTGAAATACTCTGCGATGGCATCGCCGAGATCCCGAAGACCGTGAAAGGGATGATGCAGTCCGGGTTCTGCCGGAGTGATCCGATCAATGCGATAGGTGTCGTTTTCCTGGAGGAAGCTGTGTTTGATCTGTGATCTGATCTGCGGATAAAACCCCGATTCCGGACGCAGATAAGCGTGAATCACGGATGGAGTTATACCAAGCAGGATGATGAACAGCCCGTAGCAGACCGTTCTTTTAATGCTCATCATGACCGCTCATCTGGCAGATCTTGACGATCTGTTCCACATCCTTGACGCTGAGCTTGAGTTCCCTGGCGATCTCACGAACCGTCCAGCCGTCGCTTAGGAGCTTGGTGACCATCTGTTTGCGGGTCTTGGCATCGAGAAAGAGGGTCTGGTCTTCCTCATCATCCCGGTCAGATCTCGGTGGTGGTTGACGACGTGCCAGATGCAGCATCCCCAGCCAGGTTAGGATGATCATCAGGATGATAAACACCAGAAGCGAGATAATGAGATTATCATAGGTAACTTCGGCGATCCGGGTCAGGAGGGTCTCTCCCTCGATCCTGGAATGCGACGGCACTGCTTTTATCTTGGCACATTGGGACTCTTGGGCAGGAAGTGTATCCGGGGCAGGTTTTTCGGGCGTCCGGATTGCGGCAGGAGCAGCAGCGGCTTTGCTTTGATCGCCGGGGATCTCCTGGAGGAGCTTTTGGGCTGGGGCATAAAATGAACTGCCAGAGGGTATGCTGGTGAGTTTTTCGGAAGCGAATTCATAGCTTTTGCGTTTGATCAACAGAGCTCCCCAATAATAGATGATCTCATGATCATTGGAGTAATCACGGGCAAGGGAACGTAATTCCCGCTCTGCTTTGCTGTACCTTCCTGTGTCGGTCTGGAATCTGGCCAAGATCAGTCGATCCGTTCTTCCTGGTTTGGATGGTTGGGCATAGATATCCAGAACGATCCGCTGGGGATCGGGCAGGATGAGTTGCTCCAGCTTGAATGGTTCCATTGTCTTGATCGTTATGTTTGATCCGGATGCTACCGGAGAGACCTCAATGGCATCGATGATTGTGCTCAGGCGGCGGTAATCGGGTTTGATACTGCCCGGTGAGATCCCGGGCAGATTGATCCTGATGATCTTTTGATCGGGATTCGACTGGATGTCCGGTTCGACCGGGCTGTCCAGTGTAATCACGGTTCGAGTAACTACATTCTCGTAGTCACTTGCTTTGATGGCAATAATGCCGGCAGCATACAGCGATATCGTCATCAGTAGAGATATCGCTATCCAAGCAGTCAATCTCTTCATTATTATCCTCCCGCTACAAGGGTTCACTTCATATATGCTCCAACCAAGCATAGATTGAGTGAATTCCGTGTAACTGCCAAGAAGTGCAGCATGACCAATCAGTCAAGCACTTTTTTCAAAATTGCCTTGCCAGAAGTGAGGTGTCGGATTAGCATATGTAACAGATAAAAAAATCTGGGAGTTTGAATGCCAGCGATCGAGAGAATGCAGTTCCCTCGGAGGTATCCTCTCAAAGATGTGGTGGTTTTACTGGCGGTGATAGGTGTTGCGGTGGGTATCTTAGTGCATAATTGTGCCCAACGTCAAGCCAGCCAGTCCCTCCGGATCGAAGATATCCAGATATCCAACTATGCGGAACAATATGTGGAGGTCAGCTTTCGGATCACCAACCTGACCGATTCGGAGCAGGAATACAGGCTGTTGCTGACTCTATATGCCGATGATGGTCAGGTCCTGGCAAGCTCACTATTTATGGTAACTGTAGCCGCTGGTAAAAGCGAACAGCGTAGTAAACTGCTCGATCGGCTGAACCGCCGGCTCAAACCCGGGGAAAAACCTGATAAAGCCACCATTGAACTGTATAAGCGCAGGATATTGTAATATGGATAATGATAAAAGTATCGACCTGGCTTCACTTGACCTCGATCATCAAATGATGTTTGACCATGCTCCATTTGGAGTGCGGATCTGCAATATGGAAATGAAACTGATCTACCGGAATGAGATCTTTATCCACTGGCTGCCGGAGATCGTGCCGGGAGATTCGCTGTTTGTGGTTGAAATCAGCCGCATGGATGAAGAAAGCGCTGAATTTGATGAGAATCACCAGAACCGGCTGCTCCAGTCCTTGTTCAAGGAAGGTAAAAGCGTTAACAGCGTCTATACCTTTTCGTTCTTGAAAAGATACTTCCAGTTCAATGTCACACATATCCCATTGTATGATCGGCTTGGAATTGAAACCGGTATCCTCGAGATTACCGAGAATCGCAGCGAGCACTACCACCTGTCTCAATCGATCGTCCACTCCAAACGCTTTGAAAATGTCGGACGTCTCGCCAGTGGTATTGCGCATGACTTTAATAATATCCTGCAGGTGATCATCGGTCATGCCGAGATCATGATGAAAGCCTTTGGCGACAACGAACACCTCATGAAAAGCTTGGACATCATCCTTACGAGCGGCAGGAAAGCATCAGCGCTGACCCGACAACTACTGAGTTTCAGCCGCAAGCAGGAAAGCGATTACAGCGTGTTCCATCCCGGTAAAGTTATTCAGAGCCTGCATAAACTACTTCTCAGGATGATGGGTGAAGATATTCGGATGAAGCTGGATCTGGATGAGAACAACTGGAAGATCTGCGCTGATGAAAGCCAGATCGAGCAGGTCTTTCTCAACCTTGCCGTCAACGCCAGGGAGGCAATGCCCTTGGGCGGCAGGATCGATGTAAAGATCAGCGATGTAGAACTGACGACAGATGATTGTCAAAACCTATCCGCACTGACTGCCGGGAAATATGTGCTGATCAGCTTTGCCGATACTGGACAAGGCATGGATCAAAGTACTGTGGAACACATTTTTGATCCTTTCTTCACAACCAAGTACAAGGGCTCCGGGCTTGGCCTCTCTACGGTTTATAGTGTCGTCCGGCAGCATCAGGGGGCAATCGTAGTCCAGAGCAAACAGGGAGCCGGTACCACATTCAATATCTATCTGCCTATTGTAGAGGACGATAGTCAGACACCCTATGGTGATGATGAAAAGGTCGAGGATGAGCGGGTCTTTTCTGAGAGCATCCTGATAGTTGAGGATGATAGCATGGTCTGCGAGCTTGCTTCCCAGGCTTTAGCCATGCATGGATACCAGGTAGATACCGCTGAGGATGTGGCTACTGCGCTGGCAATGATTGAACAGTATAAATATGATCTGTATCTGGTTGATGTCATATTACCCGATGGTAACGGCTTGGAACTGGCGGAGGTTATCAGAGAACGCCATCCTCATGCTGAAGTAATACTGTCCAGCGGATATACTGAGGATAAGCCCCAGATCAAGACAGCGCTGGAACGGGGATATGAGTTTTTACATAAGCCCTATGCATTGAACACGCTGCTGCGATTATGCCGGGAGGTATTGGAAAAAGCATAAAAAAACGGGTGCCGTTGTGGCACCCGCTTTTAAGGACTGCGGATAGGTGTAGTTTTGTTTGGGTCTTAGGTTACTGGACGGTTTTGGTGGTGTCGACAACTGGGGGCTGAACTTGTTCAACCGGTTGAGGCTCTTCGACGACTGGCTCTTCGACCTTTTTCTTGCAACCGACAAACACGAGAGTGCTCAGTAGCATGATAGCGATCAGTACGAGTAACAGGGATTTTTTCATTTTATTCCTCCATTGAGTAGATTCCCTTTTGGGTATTGGTCAATTATAATAAATGACTACAAGTAGCAAGATCTCTTGCGAATGTACTCCAGAAAGCATGTTAAATCAACAGATTAACCATGCTGTCACACAGTCCTTTGTCACATCTATGCGCTTGCTTGGGTCACCAATGTATAAATGCGCCTTTTTTGGCAAGATATTTTTTTGGATAAGCCCAGATTTTTTAGAAATAGGTATCCAAACCGAGATGAACAAAGCCATTACCGGGACTCGGAACATGCCCGTCCTGAGCCCCCAGACCATACACAACCGAGACCATACCGATCCTGGAACTCATTGTAATCCCGAGACCTACGCCAATCAGTCCGGTTTGATAGCTCTCCCGATCCAGGGCATAGATCCCATTGTCGATAAAAAGATACACTCTTGATTCCGGAGTGATGCGATACCGGAGTTCCCAGTTCATCCAGCCCAGGCGCCAGCTCTTAAAACTGTCCTCATCGAATCCCCGCAAAGAATGATGCCCGCCCATCGTCCACAATTCATATTCCCGGGCATTGCTGTCGTTCAGATCGCGCAGATGCGTCCCCTGAGCACCCACCAACCTGCGGGAAATGGGGATATAGAACCAGGCATTCAGTTCCAGCGCATTGCGGACATTTTTTACCCCCGGATCATCAGTCCAGATCCAGCGATACTGAAGATCGAGTTCCGTACCCCGGGTGGGATTGGGTGGGTAATCGACATTCTCATAGTGCCAGAAAACACCTGTCTTGCTATTTGACGACCGGTCTATGACCGCCGGCCGCCTGATCCCCGGCGTGATCGACTCCGCTTCCAGTTGCACTCCATATCTGTGATACGTATGATACATGTACACCTCTGCCCGGGCAGACATCTTGATCCAGGAAGAATCCCGCACGGATCGGTAGAGTGTGAGATCACCCGCCAGCGGGAAGCGTAAAGAGCCGGATTCGTGATATTTCAGTTCCAATTCCCCTGATTGGGTGGGAAGTTGCCGCCAAAACAGCCGGATGGCGCGATCGGTGCCCCAGAGGTTCAGGAAGCGGATCCGGACTTGTCCGCTGAGTTTGGTTTGCCCGGCTTGATCATTAACGCCCAAGACCCCTTCCAGGTAGGTCATTTTCCCTTCTTCCACCGTAAAGAGCAGGGTATTGTCATTGACCGGATCGATCCGGCAACTGCGGATATAACTCTTGCCCAGGACATTGGCTTCGGCACGCCGGAGGACATCCGGCGTGATCTGCTTTGCCTGATTCAAGCCGGAGATCGCCAGCAGCGTATTCTCCCGGGTCGTCTTGTTCCCGCGGAAGACGTTATTCTGTGGGCTGAAGGGTTTGCCTTCATCGATCCCGATCACCGCCGTCAGCCCGGTATCGTTCCGATACAAACTGTCCACTTCGATCCGGGCAAAGAGGTAGGAGCGTTGCAGATAGAGATTGAGCACCCGTTCTTTCAGGCGTTCCAGTTCCTTCAGCGGAATATTGGGCACGGTGGTCAGGAGCAGAAGCTGTTTCAGTTTATCATCACTGAAATAGCGCATCCCCGTGAAGCGCACTAGAGTGACATGCGGATTGATCCGCTCATATAACTGGAATGATATCAGCAAGTTACCTTTGTCAGCGGGGATGATCTGCGGATAGCTGACCTCGACGTAATAATATCCCTGTGAGACCATATATGAACGCAACCGATCCACCGCTGCCAGCACGCGATCATTATCAAAGACCTCGCCTTCCCTGAGATCGATGACCTTCAGCAGGGCTTTCTCATCGACCCGGAAGTCCGCCCCGATCGTGACCTCTCCAATGACCGTATCAATGGCAGACAAGCCCTGCCAGCCCAGAAAGCAGAGGCAACTCAGCAGGAGGAGGCGACGGATCATAGCCGCTCAGTCGCGGTCAGCGCGCAGGACAGCGAGGAATGCTTCCTGTGGAACGGTCACGGATCCGATCTCCTTCATCTTTTTCTTGCCTTCCTTTTGTTTTTCGAGGAGTTTCCGTTTCCGGGTGACATCACCGCCATAGCACTTTGCCAAAACGTCCTTGCGCATGGCATTGATCGTGCTTCTGGCGATGATCTTGGCACCGATGCTGGCCTGCAAAGCGATCTTAAAGAGATGCCGTGGAATCACGTCCGCCAGCGTTTCGGTCACGCTTTTACCCCAGTTATACGCTTTGTCGATGTGGCAGATGAAAGACATCGCATCCACCTTCTCGCCATTGATCAGAATGTCCACCTTGACCACATTGGCGGGACGGTATTCCTTGAAATGATAATCCAGCGAGGCATAGCCCCGGCTGACGGTCTTGAGTTTGTCATAAAAATCAAAGATGATCTCGATCAGCGGCATCTCATAGGTGAGTTCCACCCGCTTTTCGTCGATGTACTGGATGTTTTTCTGGATGCCGCGCCGCTCCTGAGCCAGTTTCATGATATTGCCGATATAATCGGTAGGCACGATGATCTCGGTATCCATGACCGGTTCAAAAATGGTCTCGATCTTTGATGGATCAGGGAAATCAACCGGATTGTAAACCGTGATGGTATTGCCATCCTTGAGCTGGATATTAAAGCGTACGCTGGGCGTGGTGGCAATGATCGGCACATTATATTCCCGCAGGAGCCGTTCCTTGACGATCTCGAGGTGCAGCATGCCGAGAAAGCCACAGCGGAATCCATAACCCAGAGCCAGCGAACTCTCCTTCTCATACATCAGCGCCGCATCGTTAAGCTTCAGTTTGGCAATGGCTTCCACCAGATTTTCATAGTCCTCGCCATTGATCGGAAAGATACCGCTATAGACCATCGGCTTCGGATCCATAAATCCGGGCAATGCCTCCCCGCAACCATTCTTGGTAGTGGTGATCGTATCGCCCACGCGGGCGTCCGCCACTTCCTTGATATTGGCAATGATATAGCCCGCCTCGCCGGCATTCAATTCCTTCTGCGGCTCAAACTTCAAGCCCAGATAACCGATCTCCTCGATGTCAAATTCCTTGCCGGTGGAAATGAGCTTAATCCGCTCACCCTTCCGAAGCGTGCCGTCAAACATTCTGACCAGAACGACCACACCGCGATACATATCGAAATAGGAATCAAAGATAAGCGCTTTGGCGGGATGATCGTTCTCACCGGTGGGATGAGGTAGCGTCCGGATGATCGTATCCAAAAGCTCTTCCACGCCCTGTCCGGTCTTGGCGCTTACTTTCATGATCTGCGCGGGATCGACTCCCAGGATCTCCACCAGGTCGTGTTCCACGCATTCCACATCCGCCTTGGGCAGGTCGATCTTGTTGATAACTGGTAATATTTCCAGGTTGTTATCCATTGCCAGATAGAGGTTGCTCATGGTCTGCGCCTCGATCCCTTGCGAAGCATCGACCAAGAGAACCGCACCCTCGCAGGATGCCAGCGCCCGTGAGACCTCATAGGAAAAGTCCACATGACCGGGAGTGTCGATCAGATTGAGAATGTAGTTATCGCCCCGATACTGCCGGTTCATCCGGATGGCATGCGACTTGATCGTAATGCCTTTCTCACGTTCCAGATCCATATCGTCCAGAACCTGCGCCACCGCCTGATTCTTGTCGATCACGCCGGTCATCTCTAACAGACGATCCGCCAGCGTGGATTTGCCATGGTCTATATGTGCTATAATGCAGAAGTTACGGATATAATCCTGTTTCATCTTCGTGTTCTCCCATCCTGAAACTCTTTTTCTGATGTCGCTGTTTTGTCAATACTAATGCCTCACGGATCGAAGATGGCGAGAAAAGGATGAGAAAAGCAAGCTGGAGAAAACCGCTCCCCCGGATGTCTTCCTTGCTTCATCACCTTAGTATAACCTTAGTATAACCTTACGGTCGTAAGGTTATACTAAGGTTATACTAAGGTGATGAAGCAAGGAGGAGGCAAGTGGAGTTTCAAAGCCAGGATGTCGCTTGGACTGCCCCGTAACTGCATCTGAAACGATATGTTTCACTTGGGAAAATAGACCGGGGCAGTTAAAACTGGTAGCGGAAACAGGCAAGGCAGCCATCCAAATCAGAAAGAGAAATCTGATTTTGCTATTGACAGATTGAACGCCATCAAAAAGAATAGGAAAAAGTATCCCGGTTGTATAAGGTAATCACTAACATAATGAAATATATGAGAGGTACGCAGTATGCACAATATCGGTTCCTATGATGAACGGATCCAGGGTTTCTCCTGGGAGATCGCAGAGCGCGAATTGGACTACCAGCCCGGAAATGTCATCAATATCGGCTGGTACATCACCGACCGCATTTGTCAAATGGGCAAAGGCGACAAACTGGCGCTGATCTGGGAAGGTCTGGGCGGCAAGGAAAAACGCTACACCTATAATGACATCAGACAATTGAGCAATACGATCGGTCAATTTCTGAGGGATTTGGGAATCCAGCCCGAACAGCGGGTGTGTCTGTTTCTGGATCGGATTCCGGAACTTTACATCGGTTTTGCCGGTATCATCAAGACCGGTGCCATTGCCCAGCCCTTGTTCTCCGCTTTTGGTGACGAATCGCTGCTGGTGCGGCTGGAAAATGCCGAGACCACCGCAGTCATCACGCAGAAAAAACACGTCGGCAAGATCCGCAAGATCCTGGATAAATTGCCGCATCTGAAGCATATCATCATCGTTGATGACAATGGCAAAAGCCCGTTACAGGAACGGGAAGTGGCATTCAATATGGAAGAAGCGGCAAGGGTTGATCAGTTTGAGATCCAGCCCACGCTGGCAGAGTCCCCCTCCGTGTTGCATTACACCTCCGGTACGACCGGCATGCCCAAAGGTGTGAAGCATGTCCACTGCTCGCTTATCTCGCAATACCTGACCACGAGTTGGGTTCTGGATCTGAAGGATGACGACATCTACTGGTGCACAGCCGACCCTGGTTGGGTGACCGGTACTTCCTACGGCATTATCGGTGCCTGGGCAATGGGCGTTACACAATGCGTTTCCGATGTCGGTTTTTCCGCCGAGACCTGGTACAAGTTCATTGAAAGACACCGCATAACGGTCTGGTACTCAGCGCCGACGGCGATCCGTTCGCTGATGAAAGCGGGCGATGAGCTGGTCAGGCAATTTGATCTGTCCTCTTTGCGGCACTTGGCAAGCGTTGGTGAACCGCTCAATGCCGAGGCGGTGATCTGGTCGAACAAGGTATTTGGACTGATGTTCCACGATTCTTACTGGCAGACGGAGACCGGCTCGATCATGATCTCCAATTATCCCGGTATGAAGATCAAACCGGGATCCATGGGCAAACCCTTCCCCGGTGTCACCGGAGCCGTGGTTGATCCCGAGACCTATGAACAGATCCAAGAGACCGGCAAGATCGGCTTGATCGCCTTTCGACCCGGCTGGCCTGCGATGATGAGGATGTATTGGAACAACGAAGCGACCTACAAAGGTAAATTCAAGAACGGCTGGTATATCCCCGGCGACCGTGCCTACATTGATCAGGACGGCTATTTCTGGTTTGTGGGACGCGATGACGATATCATCAACACCGGCGGCCATCTGGTCAGCCCCTTTGAAGTGGAATCCGCTCTGCTGGAGCATCCTGCCGTCGCCGAATCGGCTGTCGTCGCCAAACCGGACTTTGTCAATATGGAAGTGGTCAAGGCATTCGTCTGCCTCAAACCCGGTTATGTAGCCAGTGACGAACTGGAGCTGGAGATCATGAACTTTATCCGTAAAAAACTCTCGCCGTTGGCAATGCCTCAGGATATCGAATATGTCCCTAATTTGCCCAAGACCCGAAGTGGCAAGATCATGCGCCGTGTCCTCAAAGCCAAGGAATGGGGCGAGGAGATCGGCGATACATCCACGCTTGAAGATGATTAAATATAAGGAGTTATGAAAATGAAAGACGACATCCGTGAAGTTGTGCTCGAGTACGTCATCAATGAATACATGGAAGATCAGGATGACGAGATCACCTATGATACCGCCCTCATTTCCGGCGGTTATGTGGATTCCTTTTCGATGGTATCGCTGAAGCGCTTCCTCGAAACCAAGTACAAGATCTCATTGCCGGATAACCGTGCCACGCCTGAGGCATTTGACACGGTGGACAGGATCACTGAACTGGTGATCGAATTCCTCGGTTATAAGGAGTAGGCAATGGCATACAGCGATACCGTCCGTGCGACCTATCAGCAGCAACTGCAGGATCTTCAGGACAAGGGCATCTTCAAGATCGAGCGGTATATCCACTCGGTGCAGGATGCTGAGATCGAAGTGGAGTTTCCTCCCGGCGCACCGCTGAAAAAGGTCATCAATGTCTGTGCCAATAACTATCTGGGGCTCTCCAGCCACCCGGATGTGGTAGCCGCGGCGCATGAGGGCTTGGACGCCCGAGGTTATGGCATGTCCTCCGTCCGCTTTATCTGTGGCACACAGGATATCCACAAAGAACTGGAAAAGCGGATGACCGAATTCCTCGGCACTGAGGATACCATCCTCTTTCCGTCTTGCATGGATGCCAATGCCGGAGTCTTTGAGGCAGTCCTGGGCGAGGAAGATGTGATGATCTCCGACCGCCTGGTGCATGCCTCCCTGATCGATGGCATCCGGCTTTGCAAAGCCATGACAGATTCCTTCAAGCACGCTGATATGAAACACCTGGAGGAAAAGCTGATCCTGCATAGCGACAAGCGGCACAAACTGGTCATCACCGATGGCGTCTATTCCATGGATGGAGATACCGCGCCGTTGGATAAGATGGTCGAACTCTGCGAGAAATATAATGCTATGATCCTGGTGGATGACTCGCATTCTTCCGGCTTCATTGGCAAGACCGGACGCGGAACACATGAGAAATGTGGCGTTATGGGCAAGATCGATATCATCACCACCACCTTTGGCAAGGGCTTGGGTGGCGCTTCCGGCGGTTGCGTTTCCGGACGTAAGGAACTGGTGGAACTCTGCCGTCAGAAGGCGCGTCCCTACCTCTTCTCCAATACAATCGCCCCGCCTGTCGTAGCCGGTGTGATCAATGTCCTGGAAATCCTGTCCGCCACCACCGAACGAAGAGATAAACTGGAAAGCAATGCGGACTGGTGGAGAAAGAACCTGACGGAAGCGGGATTTATCCTGCAACCGGGGGATACTCCGATCGTGCCGGTAATGCTCTTCAATGCAAAGCTCTCGCAGGATTTTGCCCGCGACCTCTTTGCCGAAGGCGTCTATGCCATTGGTTTCTTCTTCCCGGTCGTGCCTCAGGGCAAAGCGCGTATCCGCACTCAGATCTCCGCGGCGCATGACATGCACCATCTGGAAAAGGCGCTGGATGCCTTCATCAAAGTCGGTAGGAAGTATGACATCTTAGGCAAAACCAAGAATGAGATCATGGCGATGTATGGCAATTAAGCACTGAAAACGAACTCCGTGACACAATATGCTGCCTGTTCCGGACCCGGGATAGGCAGTTTTTTATTGACGGAAAATGGCAGGGACGGACTTTACCTATCATAGCTTGAACAAAGCACATAACTTCTTATGAGGTAAATAAATGTCCAAACGGTTTCATAGTGAGATCAGGAAACAACTGAACACCATCATCTCCAGCGGGATGTCCAAAACCGAGCGTGTGCTGGCTACACCCCAAAGCGCTGAGATCGCTCTGTCCGATGGCAAGAAAGTGATCAATTTCTGTGCCAATAACTACCTGGGTCTGGCAAATCACCCGGAAGTGCTCAAGGCGGCAAAGAATGCCCTGGAGGAATGGGGCTACGGACTGGCGTCGGTGCGCTTTATCTGCGGTACGCAAAGCATTCACAAGCAATTGGAAGAAAGCATGTCACGCTTTCTGGACATGGAGGATACGATCCTGTATTCATCCTGCTTCGATGCCAATGGCGGCGTCTTTGAACCGCTGTTGGGAGAGGATTGTACGATCATCTCGGACGACCTCAACCATGCTTCGATCATCGATGGCATCCGGCTCTGCAAAGCTCAGCGTTTGCGTTACAAGCACTCGGATATGAGTGAACTGGAAGAAGCACTCAGACAAAGCGCTGATGTCCGCATCCGGCTGATCATCACTGATGGCGTCTTTTCCATGGATGGCGACATAGCCAAGCTCCCCGCGATCTGCGATCTGGCAGAACGTTATGACGCTCTGGTGATGGTAGATGACTCTCATGCCACCGGTTATATCGGCAAGACCGGACGCGGCACGTTTGAACATTGTAACGTGCAAGGGCGGGTGGACATCATCTCCACCACCTTCGGCAAGGCATTGGGCGGCGCTTCCGGCGGCTGTATCTCCGCCAGCAAAGAGATCATCGAGTTCCTCCGTCAGCGCTCGCGTCCCTATATCTTTTCCAATACCCTGCCACCGCCCATCGTGGGTGCCGTGATCAAGGTGCTGGAGATGCTCACCCTCTCACCCAATCTGCGTAATCACGTCATGACCAACGCTCATTACCTGAGACGGGGTCTGACCGAAGCCGGCTTTGACATCATCCCCAGCGAGACCGCGATCGTGCCGGTCATGACCTGTGACGAGAACCTTGCGGTTAAAATGGCCGACCGCCTCTTGCAGGAAGGGATCTACGTGATCGGCTTCACCTATCCGGTTGTACCCGTCGGCAAAGCCCGTATCCGCGTCCAACTCTCCGCTGCCCATTCACTTTATCACCTTGATCAGGCGATCCAGTCCTTCGTGAAAGTGGGCAGAGAACTCAATCTGATCGATTGAGATGAGCAGCGGTACGTTATTCCTGGTACCCACTCCGATCGGAAACTTGGGTGATATGACCTTTCGGGGCGTGGAAGTGCTCCGTACAGTCACGCTTATCGCTGCCGAGGATACCAGACATACGCACAAACTACTCGACCACTACACCATCTCAACCCCCTGCATCAGTTATCATAAGTTCAACGAACGCCAGCAATCCACCGCCTTGGTCAAACGCCTCAAAGACGGCGAGAACATCGCTATCGTCACGGATGCCGGAACACCCGGCATTTTTGATCCGGCTGCTATCCTGGTCAAGGAAGCCATCACAGAAGGCATCAGAGTGGAATGCCTGCCCGGAGCGACGGCAGTGATCCCGGCGCTGGCAGCCAGTGGTCTCGATTGTGACCGATTCTTGTTTATCGGTTTCCTGCCCTCCAAAGCCGGCGAGCGGATCAAGCTGCTCCAAACTTTGACCAAACAACCTTTCACACTCGTCTTCTACGTCCCACCCCACAAACTGAAGGATATCCTCCAGGATGCTGCCAATGTTCTTGGAGACCGCCGGTGCGTTTTCGCCCGTGAGATCAGCAAGATCCACGAAGAGTACCGCCGGGGACACCTGACCGGAATGATAAATGAAGAACTGGAATGCCGGGGTGAGATCGTTTTGCTCGTTGCTGGATTCCGGTCAGAACCGGCTTCCGAACAAATCCTGGAAGAAATGCTCAGCCGGGATGACCTGAACCGTGCCAGCTTGACTGACCTTGCCACTGAATATCACGACCGGACGGGGATCCCGCGCAATCGCATCAAGCGCATGATCCTTACCCTGAAGGATAAATAAACCAGCCGTCATGCTCAATCGACCCTATCTGATCTTCGACTTTGACGGCACGCTGGCGGACTCGATAAAACTGGGCTTGACCATTGCCAATGACCTGAGTCACCGTTATGGCTATCCCCCTCTCACGGAAGAAGATATCGATAAGTTCCGCGGTCTTCCCCTCATAGAGGCCTTCAAACATCTCCAATTACCCTTTTACCAGCTCCCCTTCTTCGTGCGTCAGGTCAAGCTGGAACTGAGCAAGCGGCTGGGTGATCTGCAGCCCTTTCCCGACATCCCGGAAGTACTGCAGACGCTCCAACGGGCTGGGATCCCGATGTCGATGCTGACCTCCAATTCCTATGCGAATGTGATGCCTTTCCTTATCAAGCACGGGATGGATGTATTCGACTGGTATGTCTGTGATGTCGGTCTTTTCCGCAAATCCCGCGCTTTGACCAAACAGATCAAACGCAGGGAGATCGGAGACCGCAATCCGGTCTATATCGGCGATGAGCAGCGCGACATCCGCGCTGCCAAGCACAATCACATCCCTGTCATCTCCGTCACTTGGGGCTTGCATCCGCGGTCTTTGCTGGAAAAACTAAATCCCGAGTATCTGATCGGCAGACCCCGAGATTTGATTGATATAGTCGGGATCGGTAGTTAGGGATTTGGTGCAGAAGGCGGGACTCGAACCCGCACACCCGTTACAGGCACAAGATCCTTAGTCTTGCGTGTCTGCCAGTTCCACCACTTCTGCAATCATAAAGCAGGATAGCGTTTATTCGGTTGTGGTAGGGATATTCGCTGGTTGTGTTTGACCGGCGGGAGGAGCTGTCTCCTCTGTGTCCAATTTCTGCTGGCGTTTCTGGATCTCATCGATAGCGGTGCCACTTCCCATTTCCTTAACCAAAAAGGCTACCAACAAACAGGATCCCAGGAACACCAAACCCAGAATTTGAGTCCATTTACGTAAAAACATGGAAGCACCGCTGCCTCCAAACACATTCATTGCCGCACCTCCAAGGTTGGAATCCAATCCGCCCTTGGAAGATTGCGCCAGTATGATCAACACCAGTACGACGCTGATGATGAGATGCAGTATCAAAGCAATCATATATAACATGTTCTATCCTCGCCACGAAAAAATATCGGATCAATATATCAGTTCCGGCACTAACTTTATAATGCCCCGATTCTGTCAACTAAAATGTCGGAATCCTCACATCCCCCCATTTTTCAGGCAGGGTAGAATCAACTGTTGTGACTCTGCCCATTTACCCCCATATTCAAGGATATTGCCCCTCCTTGCTCTTCTTTATCAAGTCATTATCAAGCGTTAATCAAGCGTTAACTATTAACGCTTGATTAAGGGGGGATAATCACTTGATTAAGAGGGGCACGCAAGAGAAGAAGAAGATAAAAACCAAGGCACGGGTGATATCCGTGCCTTGCAATGAGGGTTGTATCTGCCACCGGTACATACCGGAGACGATGGGCTGATGGCTACTTGATCAGGATCATCCTGCGGGTTTGATCAACAGATGGGCTGTGCAGCCGGTAGAAATAGATCCCGGAGGATACGCCTGCACCGGAATCGTCCTTTCCATCCCATACAATTGACATCCTCGGTTGTATCGGGTTGCCGGAGAAGAGATTGCGGACGGCTTGTCCCCTGGTGTTGTAGATGGTCAGGTGGATGGTCTCATCAAGTTTGGCGACTTCAAAGGCGATGCTGGTGGAAGGGTTGAAGGGATTGGGGTAGTTGCCGATAAGACGGGTGACCGGGGAGCTGATATCGCCATCCTCGATCCCGACAGCGCTTCCGGTGGTAAAGCGGCGGATGACGGAGAAATAGCTGAAGCCGGCATCGTTGTGGGATCTGACGCGCCAGTAGTATTGCGTTTGAGCTTGCAGCAGATCGGGCAGGCGGAAGGAATTCGTCGGAATGTCCAGATATTCCATGACGTCATTTAAGAAATGAACGTCGGGTGAAAGTTGAACGTGATAGTCCTGGGCATAGGTGCCTGGATTCCAAACCAGGAGAGGATTGAGGAATTGATTGGTGGCTGCCTGACTGGGTTGCACCAAAGTT
>VGPI01000009.1 GCA_016875595.1 Candidatus Cloacimonadota bacterium | reverse complement strand
GGAATTGACCGACCGCTGGAATATGCCGGACTTGCCGCTGCCGGGAATGCCGGGACAAAGCGATCCGGCAGGTGATCTGGACGGCGGACTCCTCCCGCCCGGCATCTTCATTGGTGACAGCATGATCAGGGATATGACCGATGTCGATGTCCGATAAAGTTTTCCGCATCAGCGCTGGCAACGATCAATTCCGCATCTTTGCCGTGGATGCCACGCAGACGGTGCAGCAGGCACGCGACCTGCATGACCTTTCTCCCATCAGCACAATCTTTCTCGGACGGCTCTTGGTGGCGGCGGCATTGGTGGGACAGGACTTGAAGAATGCGCGGGACTCGGTGACCTTGAACCTTACTTGCACCGGCGACCTGCAGGGCGGGATCGCTATCTGCGGCGGAGGTAAGTACCTAAGGGGATATGCTCAGAATCCGCATCTTTTTTATGAAGAAATACCGGATAATTTCGATCTGCCCAAAGCCATCGGCGGGGGAACCATCACCATCATCAAGGATTTGGGGCTGCGCAGCCCCTTTATCGGTATCTGTGAGCTGGTCACCGGCGAGATAGCCAAAGACCTGACTCACTACTATTTACAATCAGAACAACTGCCCACCGCCATAGCCCTGGGAGTAATGATCGGCAATGACGCTTCCATCCGTGCCGCGGGCGGTTTCTTTGTGCAGCAGATGCCGGAGGCAGATAAGCATCTTGCCGATACCATTATTGACAATATCTCCCGCACTCCCAATCCCACCGACCTGATGGATATGGGGCTCAGTCCACTGCAGATCATCCAACGTTTCGTGCTCCGCGATCTTGACTGTACTTTACTGGAAGAGAGCGAGATCGGATACTGTTGTAATTGCAGTAGAGAACGCTTTCTGCGGGCACTGCTGACTCTCTGCCAGGCGGAACTGGAGACCATGACCGACGGGATTGATCCGCTGTGTCACTACTGCAACCGCAGTTACCATATCAGCGGCGATGAGATCAAGGAAATGCTGACTCTCACGTGAGGATATTATGAAATCGATCTTGCTGATATTATGTTGTGTGATCATCTTGGCGCTGGGAGCGTTGGAACAGGATGATCTGGACTTCTGCCTGGAGCGCGAGCAATACCAGATCCTGGAAAAATACCGCGACAGCATAGAGGATAAGGCGTTGGCAAATGACTCCGATGAAGCCTATCTCCGCTCTTTCCTGCGCTATGTGAATGCCATCGGGGATACTTCCTTCGTGCTGCTCTGCCATCAGGAGTTGTTTGAGCGCTTTGGTGATCTGGTTTCCGCTTTATCCTGGATAGAGATTGCTGCCAATTATGGTGAGATCTCCATCAATCAATACCACCAGACGGTGGACCGGATCAGGCAGCACTTTCCTGATCCCGCCGCTGCGCTGGTCATTGCCCTTGCCCTGGGCGATATCGATAATGAGTTGTTTTTGCAGGGGATTACCGGTCTGGATGAATACATCCCCCAGATCGAAGAGCGCGCCAAATGGGCGATCGATGCCATCGCCGTGGAGCGCAACGACTCGCTGGCGATCGATCTGATCGACCGTTTTGAGAATACCTTTCCCTTTTCCCAGTACCGGCAGATCGCCTATTACTACCGCCTTTACCACCTCTCCAACCGCAAGGACTTCGCTGTCATGCCGGCACTGGTAAGAGAGCCGGGCATAACCTCTATCCATGATTATATCTCCGCGCTTTATCTGATGTCTCCGGCGCTCCGGCGCAACGTGGAAGCCAGACCCAGACCGGATGATCTGCTGGAGAGTGCTTCCGAACTGCTCAAGGAACTGCAGGACCTACCGGACATGGGCATCGTGAACGTCCTCTATGAACGATATGCTCCGCCGCAGTGGCACAATCGTCTCCTCCTGCAGCAGGCAAAGCTGGATTATTACCGCCTGACCGCCCGGCTGGGTTATTGGGGGGATGAGGATTCTCTGGTGGCGGTGGTTCGTTCCAATGATCGTGAGCTTAGACGGCTGAAACGCCTGATCGGCGCTATCCGGATGGACAGCAACGACAGCGGCCAACTGGCGGAGTTACACTATTGGCGCGGTAGAATATACGCCCTTTCCCAAGGCAAAGGCGAGCTCAAGACCGCTGCTACCGCCTTTTGTACATCGCTTATTTATGGCTCACCCCGCCGTCGTTTCGACACTGATGCCTGGCAATATCTCACCCGCATCCATAAACGGCTGAGGATCAAGCAGGAACCGATGGCATGGGCACGCCGACTGATGAACTACCGCGGCATCGTCTTTGAGGATATGACCACCGTTGCCGGACTGGACGGCAACCGTGAATCCCGCGTGGCACTGGCGGATTATGACAATGACGGGCTTTGCGATATCCTGCTGAATGGCAGACGCTTGTATCGAAACGAAGGCAACTGGCGATTTACCGATGTGACTGACAAAGCCGGACTGGCAGACCTCAAAGCCAATGGCGGACTCTTTGCCGACTTCAATCTGGACGGACGTCTGGACTTCATGACCATCTCCCACAGCGAAGAGCGCGACGGCGAGCAACTGATGAAGAACATGGGTGACGGACGTTTCGCCTCAGTCAACGAACGAGCCGGCGACATTGACGACCGCTATCCCACCGAAGGTGCTGCCTGGATCGATCCTCTGCAGAGCGGTTATCCCGATCTTTATGTGGCAAACTACGAACGCTGGCAGGTACGTAGTGCTTATCCCGACTTTTACTGGCACAATGACAAGGGCTATTTCTTTGATGTATCCACGCAGAACGGTATCCGGGAACCGGCTTATACCGACAATCCCGGCCAGGCAGGACGCGGTGTGGCTCCGGCGGATTTTGACAACGACGGCATCCAGGAGATCCTGGTCACCAACTACCGGCTAAACCGTAATTTCTGCTGGAAGTGGACCGGCGAGGGCTACGGCGACGTTGCCCCGATGTCTAATCTGCATGGAAAATTCAAACAGGGCTATTATGGTCACAGCATAGGCGCTGACTGGGGCGACTATGACAACGATGGCGATCTCGATCTCTTTATTGCCAATCTGGCTCATCCACGCTATATTGAGATCTCGGACGTCAGCATGCTCTTACGCAATGAGGGAATGAGGTCCCGCGTGATCGGAGCGGACACGCTTTATTACTGGCAGTTTACCGATGTTACCCGCGCTGCCGGTATCACCTTTGACGAATTGCATTCCGATCCCTTGTGGTTCGATGCGGACAACGACGGCTACCTTGATCTCTTTATCACCTCCGTCTATGAAAACGACCGCTCCTACCTTTATCGAAACAATAGCGACGGCACTTTCAACGACATCACCTGGTTGGCGGGGGCACGTGTCTTCAATGGCTGGGGCAATGGCAGCGCCGATCTCGACCGGGATGGCGGATTGGATCTCGTCATCGGCAGCGGGAATGGCGTCAGAGTCCTGCGTAACGTCACTCCCACCGCCAATGCCTCCTTCTCCGTCAAACCCGTCTGGGAGGATGGCGAAGTCCGGCTGGTCACTGACCATAAGCAATATCGCGGCTTTCCCAATTCCCCTGCCTATGGAACTCGGGTCCGGATCACGCTCAGGGATAAAAAAGGCAGGACGAGAACGCTGATCCGTGAACTTTCCAGTGCCAAGGGAACCACTTCCCAAAGCGAGCCGGTGCTCCATTTCGGTCTCGGCAGAGATCGCATTATCCATTATCAGAAGGTTCATTATGAAAATATACCGCAGTCACATCCTCAGCCCGATCGATGATACCAACGTCCAATATCTCCGTGACCAGGCGATCACCATCGATGCCGGATCGATCCTGAGGATCGAGGATTACGACCCCCTCCGGAACCCGAAAATCATCGACCGTAGCGATTGTCTATGCCTGCCTGGCTTCATCGACCTGCACGTCCACCTCTCGCAATACCGTATCCGCGGTTGCTATGAGCCCGCCCTTCTGCCCTGGCTCAAGCGTCACGTCTTTCCGGAAGAAGCGAGATCGAGTGAAAGACCCTATGCCCTCGCTCTGGCGGAGGAGTTCTTTGCTGCCTTAGCCATGGCGGGAACTACGACGGCAGTGATCTACACCGCGCCTTTCCCGATCGCCTGTGAAATGGCATTCCAGACCGCTCATGAGACAGGTTATCGCGCTCTGATCGGCATGACGATGATGGATCAGAACTCAGATGCGGCGTTACTTGGCGAAACCCGGACCGTACTGCGCCAGAGCATCGAACTCTATGAAAAATGGCATGATGCCTCTGATCGACTGGATTATATCTTTACTCCCCGCTTTGCACCGACCTGTTCCCCTGCCCTGCTCGAAGGCGTCGCGGACTATGCCGCTGCGCATAATGCCTGGATCCAGACGCACCTTTCGGAGAATCCGGATGAGATCATTTGGGTTAAGGAACTCTTTGACGGGGATAGTTACGCTGAAGTCTATGACCGCTATGGGGTATTGCGTCCCAAGACCCTGCTGGCACACTGTATCCATCTCAGCAATCGGGAGATGAAACTGATCAAAAAGCGGGATGCCAAGATCGTGCATTGCCCTGATTCCAATTTCTTCCTTAAGAGCGGAGAATTTCCTCTGGCGCGCATCCGGGAGCATGGCTTGGACTATGCGCTCGGCTCTGATGTGGGTGCCGGTACAACTTTGTCCATGCTCTATCAAGCCAAGATGTATAATTTCCGCAGCTCTTTGTCCCGGGTCGATCCTGCCGATGCGCTCTACCGGATCACGCTGGGAGCGGCACACCTGTTGGGTTGGAGCGACCGGGTCGGCAGCATCGAAGCAGGCAAGAGCGCTGATCTCGTCTTTCTCGAGGCAGCATCTCTCTTGGACTCAAACGCCGAGGACATTACCTCGGCACTGATCTTCCGGGGGCATGAACTGAGCGTCGCAGAAACACTCATCAATGGCAAAACCGTCCATCTATCAAAGAATTAGAACAATTCACGAACTCCTGTTGGAGCATTACGGCGATGGCGACTGGTGGCGGGCATCTTCTGCGGATGAAGTGGTCATTGGTGCCGTGCTTACCCAGAACACCAATTGGCTGAATGTGGAGAAAGCGCTGGCAAATCTGCGCTCAGCAGGACTACTATCAAAACATAGGGCGGAGGTGGGCACTGCCCCTTCGCTCAGTTCCATAGCCGCGATGCCGGGGGATATTCTCGCCGCTTTGATCCGTCCCGCCGGATACCACAATATCAAAGCCCGACGCTTACAAGCAGTTGCCAAGCATCTATGCTGCTATATTCCACCCTCCGACACAGATGAATTTCGCCGCTATCTGCTTGCCTGTCATGGCATTGGCAAGGAGACCGCGGATTCCATTTTGCTCTATGGTTTTGGCAGGATCGTCTTTGTCATCGATGCCTACACCATCCGGCTTTTCAGCCGCTTGGGTCTGATCTCTCCGGATATCTCCTATGACGAGGCACAGCAGGTCTTTCAGCGTGCCCTTCCCCAAGACCTTTCCACCTACACTATCCTCCACGCCAATATCGTGATCCACAGTAAAACCCTTTGCCACAAAAGACCGCTCTGCCCTGATTGCTTTCTGCAGAACCATTGCCTGTGGCAATCGAGAAGCTGATCGATGCCGGTATCTCTCCATCTCTTCTAACCCAGTTTTGAGTCAGGTTTCTCTCGAGATGGCTTCGAGACTCGAGGCGATCTCGAAGCGAACTCGAAGCGAAACCAAGAGAAAAAACCAAGAGCCAATCATCCCATTACAAAAACCGCCGGAACCGACAAGCAGAAACTTGTGCAACTGACCGGCGGTCAAAACTGGTGGAGGTGGCGGGGATCGAACCCGCGTCCAAAGAACCGATCCAGGGCGAATCTACATACTTAGTTGTCTTTGATCTTGCGCCAGGCACGGAAAGACAATCAGACCGGCATGACGCCAGCCCCTGAGCTTAGCCGGAACTTAGAGGCATGGGTTCCGGAGCGACCGCACTGTTACGACGCCCAATCCGTTCCCGGCGGTGCGGAACGGTTGAACGTAGCGGCGATTAAGCTGCTAAGGGTAGTTGTTCGTTTGCGTTTACGTTTGTTGCCACTTGGTAACGGAGTGGATGGCGTCTCCGATATGCATCACCATCGATCCGGCTCCCTGTCGAAACCAGATCACCCCCTATACGCTTGATCAAATAACTACAGGACAAGATAAGGCAAGTGCTTATTATGTCAACCGAAAAATGCACGGAAGGGAATCTGATAGGCGGTTAAGATGAAAACTCCAAATTATGTGGCAGTAAAAAAAACCAGAATGTCCTGATAAAATCTCTCATAACTGATCGGGCAGTGCGATTTGAGTACATCAGGGTCGCTCAGTTCAGCAAGTAGAAGACGATATTCGTCTGGAACTTGGTGGAATTGACTGATCACTCTTCTCAGAACATGCTTTGGATAATTGCTTTCAGGTTCTGATTTAGCTCCCCGCAGGTCTTCAGGTTTAGAAGGCAATGCGGGATTTTGTGGTTTTCTCTTGAACAGTTTTTGATAAGCATGTTCATCGGCAAGGAGCCAGCATTCGATCATCGTTTTAGGGATCATGGGTATGCCCTTTACTGATGTGACGCTTTCAAACCCCTTTTGGAACTCGCGATGTAAATCATCGAAATCCCTCCTGTCACAATCGACATAACACACAGCGAAGGTAATTCTTTTGAGTAATGCATAGCGTGCAAGACGATATGCCTTGATTCCATGACCTTTAACAATCTTCAGAACTCCTTTTTGAACCGAGATTTCTTTATCAAGCTCATATTTATTGATTCCAGTAATGTTACAAGCCCGATTGTGGGAATGGTCAAGGGCAACTTTGAACAAAGCCGCTGCAGGTCCGTCGATCCAATGATCTGTCTGATAATCTCTTTTCCCAACGTCTTGGGATCCTTCCCCACACATAACAACCATAATCATATTTAATTATCTTCTTGCCCGATTAATTCGTTTTGATCCAGATTCAATACAATTTCTCCCGGTTTCATGAATTCCAGGAGTTCTTTAATCCTTTCATTTTCAAAAGCTTTCGTTACTGCGATACTTCCATCGACGTCTCTAAATACCAATCGAATATCATCGGGTTTAACATCATCAAGAAAAACGGTACTATGAGTCGTAAACAAGATCTGGCGATTGCCTTGCTTGACATAGTCATAGAGGATTTTGATTACTTTTTCACTAATATAGGGATTCACCCCATCCTCAATCTCATCCAGCAAGATCAAGCCGCCTTCCGAAGGCATCTGAGCAAGAGTGGCAAACGCGATGATCCGAAGCATTCCATCACTAATATGCGCAGATGAAATTTTGAAGTTGTTATCTCCATAAGCTTCCTTCAAAACCATTTCGACCCAGCCGGGTCTGCCTTTGATCACAGTATCGATACTGTCAATATTGGGTATGATGTCTTTGATCAGAGCAATGAGTTTCTCCCTCTGGTTTTTATCCATACTTCGGATAAAGGATGCCAGTTTCTTGCCATTCTTGCCGATATCCCAGGTTTTACCTCTGCTGCTGTGCCGCAGATTGTCTGGCGAGAGCAGTTCAAAGGAGTGACAATTCAGCAGGTACTCTTTTAATCTGACCAAATCGGGATACATTTCTTTATGCTTGATGGGATCGATATCCTTGAGAAGTGAGGAGGATCTCTGAAGGGAAGCAAAAACTCTCGTTTCATTAATTGAGAAGTTATAAAATGCAACTTTATGGGGTTGATAGTCATACAAGCCATGCCTAAGTACGGTTTGCATTTTTCTATCTTTATCAATGACATTTGTAGGATAATACCTGCCATCGCTAATTGATTCCCGATAAAGTGTGATCGTTCCCTCTGACAGATTTGTCATAAACTCAATATGCCAGTTAAGAAGCTTTTCAATTCCATTGACATCAAGTTGGATGACGGCATTAAATGCAATGGTGCGGGAACTGCCAATCTGTGACTTAATTTCTTCCAGCTTCCAATTACGTTCTTTCAACCAGACATCGGCATCGGTTGTTGCTGAATTGATCAGAAAATCGATTGCTTGCAGGATTGTGCTTTTACCTGCTGAGTTTGCCCCGATCAGTGCGTTCAGTTTGCCCAGCTCGATCTGAACATACTTGGTGGCTTTAAAGTTCTGTATTGTTATGCTCTTTATCATCTCAGAGTCCTTCTATTTTCATTTCTCCACGACTAATGATATCAGGTTGAGTGTCAAGAACAATCTCGAATTTCTTGTATCAGAATACTACTTGAGTAACTGAGATAGAATTTGTTGACCAAACTGCGGAATTTGATTGACTGGAGGCAGACCGTCAAAAAAATGGTTCTCCACTGAAAAAATGGTGATGTGAATGGAACAACTGTTTAAGCCCGAACTCGTCAAGATCGTTGAGCAGTTCGATTCAAAGAATGACTGTCTGAGCTATCTGGTCGAACTGTTATCCGATACCGGTTGTCTGGAATATCCCGATCGCTTTCTGGCTGCGGTCAAGGGGCGGGAGGAGATCATGAGCACCGGCATCGGCAAAGGTGTGGCAATTCCGCATGCCCGGGATCTGACCGTGTCCAGTCTGCGGATCGCTTTGTGCAGGTGCAAGCAAGGGATGGAGTTCGACTCACTTGACAAACAACCGGTGCACCTGATCTTTATGCTTGCCGTTCCCCAACATTCCAATCAGGCATATATGAGGATATTGCGCGCCCTGTCCGAGTATCTGCGAATCAAAGAGAACCGGGATCAATTGTTAAACCAAACCAAAGAAGAGGATCTATTCCACTATGCTCAGCAAATCGAGAAAATTATCCGTCCCGGCAGCGCTGATTAGTTTGCTGCTGTTCTCCCTGACCACTCTGACCGCGATCAATGAAGAAGCCGGAACCTCCGGATTCAATACGATGAAACTGATCTATTCGGCACGGGCTCATGCTTTGGGGCAGGCAGTGACCGGCATCGTCGGAGATATTGCTGCCTTGCAGTCCAATCCGGCAAGTATCCGGGGCATTACCGATCCCGTCGGTTCCAGCACCTTCATGAACCATTTCGTGGGCGGTGGGGGAGGATCCGTGCAATACATCCAACCCAAGGATGCGCATCGAACTTATGCCGCTTTCATCAATTATCTGGATTTTGGCACGATGGATCGCACCCTGGTTTCTCCCAATGGCGACCTGATCGAGACCGGTGAGACCTTTGGTGCTTATGACCTGGTCGCAGGGGTCAGTGTAGCCGGTTTTGTGAGCGACATGATTGATTTCGGTGGTACACTCAAGATGGTGTATTCATCGCTGGATGACGTATCAGCCAGTGCGGTGGGCTTGGATCTGGGAGCCATTCATCATCCCGAGAACCAGCGGATCAAGATCGGTCTGGTCTTGCGCAATATCGGTACGCAATTGTCTTATTACAGCAATTCCAAGTACAAGGAATCCTTACCCTTTACCTATGCCGTGGGCTTTTCATATCAGGCAAAACCGGAATTGCTGCTTCTGACTGACCTGAGTAAAGCCAAAGGACAGGGATTTGTAGGTAAACTGGCGGTGGAATATGCCATCCATCCCGACTTTGATCTCCGGCTTGGCTTTCGCACCAACGTTGCCGATCACAATGCCGGTGGCGACTGGGGTTGGGCATCCGGTCTGTCAAGCGGTGTGGGCTGGGACTACCGGAACTGGCAGATCGACTATAGCATATCGTCTTATGGTGACTTGGGAGCGATCAATCAATTGACATTACAGTATCGTTTTTAATGGTACAGAAGCGAAGCCTGCCGGCAAGTTTGACAGGCACCTCTGGCAAAAAGAATTTGCCACCCCGGTACAAGCTCCATCAGTACGGTATGTCAAATAGCAAGAGTGAGGCAGACGGATCTTGCCACCCAAATAGCAAAGGTGAGTAATCCATGAATAACCGTGATTTTTTGATGGAGATCGGAGTGGAGGAGATCCCGGCGGAACATATCCAGCCGGCGAGCGCTTTTATCGAGAATAGTTTTATTGAACTTATCAAGCAGCAGAGATTGGGCTTTGAGACCCTGCGTTGTGGCAGCACTCCACGCCGGCTGGCGCTTTATGTCACCGGCATCCCAGAACGGCAGGAGGACATGGAGATCGTTCGATCCGGTCCAGCGGTCCGGATTGCTTATGAGAACGGGGTGTTGACCGGTGCCGGATTGGGCTTTCTCAGAAAAAACAATGCCACCGAGGCTGATGCCCACATTCAGAGTACCGACAAAGGAGAGTTTATCGCGGTGCGGATCAGACAAGCGGGTCAGGCAACTGCTGATCTGCTGCGGGCATGGCTGCAGAAATTACCTGCGGTGATCCCCTTTCCCAAGAAGATGATCTGGAATGATCCTGCGCTGGCATTTACGCGTCCGATCAGGTGGTGGCTGCTGCTGTGGGGCGGTGAGGTGTTATCCTATGTCGCCGGAGAGCTTACCGCCGGCAATGTTACTTTTGGCAACCGGTTTGAGGGTCTCGGCACCAAGATCGTCGTCGATGATCCAGCCGGATATTTTGACCGCCTTAAAGAACACGGGGTAATCGCAGACCGGCAGGAAAGAAAACAGGCGATCCGGGCACAATTGGAAAATATGACCCTTGCTGATCAGGGCAGGGTCATCATTGATGAGCATCTCCTGGAGACGGTGACCGATCTGGTGGAATATCCCAATGCCTGCGTGGCAACGTTTGACGAGTACTATCTCCGTCTGCCGCAGAAGATTATAACTTCGACCATCAACCAAAACCAGAAGTACTTCGGAGTGATGCTGAATAGTGAGAAAGGGATATCCGGCGATGTGGACATCCGGCTCAGCAATCAATTCGTGTTTATCTCCAATGGTGATCCCCAGCATCAGAATAAAATCCGCATCGGCAATGAAAAGGTGGTGGCAGCGCGATTGGCGGATGCCATGTGGTATTTTGACGAAGATACCAAACAGCCATTGGAACATTATGTGGCAAAGCTGGATCAGGTGGTGTTCCAGTCCGAGCTGGGAACGGTGGCGGAGAAAACTCAGAGGATCATGGCGATAGGTGAATGGATCAGCCACAGCTTAAAGCTATCCGAAACCGAAGCGAGACAAGCAAAGCGAACAGCGCTGTTGTCAAAAGCCGATTTGGTTACTTTGATGCTCGGGGAAAAGGAATTTACCAGGCTGCAGGGTTACATCGGGATGCAATATGCCCGGGCAAGCGGAGAGGCGGAGGATGTGGCTCAGGGTATTTACGAGCACTACATGCCCCGGGGTCAGAATGACCGCTTGCCAGCTTCCATTACCGGAGCCATTGTGGCGGTGGCGGATAAGATCGATACCGTTTGCGGGATCATCGGCATCGGGATGATGCCTACCGGCTCTGCCGATCCCTTTGCGCTCAGGCGTGCCGCCAATGGCGTGGTTCAGATCATCGCCAGCCGGGGCTGGGATCTGGATCTGGAGGAATTGATCGACCATTCACTGCATCTGATCTCTGGCAAAGCGAAGGGCTGCATCAAACACCGGGAGGGGATCATCGGATTCTTCCGTCAGCGGATCAATTGGCTGCTGCAGCAATATGGAATGGAATATGACGTGATCGACAGTGTTATGCATATTGACGCCGGGCAGTTGAATGATCTCATCAAGCGCGCTCAGGCGGTGCAGGCACACAAGACAGGAGCCAATTTTATCAAATTGGTGATTGGATTTAAGCGGGTCTCCAATATCATCCGGGACTGCGCTCAAATCCCTACGCTTGATGAGGCACTACTGCAGGACAAACATGAGATCGCTTTGCACCAGGCGAGCGGCAAGCTCTATCAGGACTTGATGTCGCCTCTGAACGACAAGGATTATATGAACGTGCTGGATCAATTGGTGGCTTTTGGCCGCGAAATCGACACCTTCTTTGATCAGGTGTTGGTGAATTGCGACAGTGAGCAACTTCGCCTGAACCGCTATGCCCTGTTGAAACGGATCCGCACCTTGTTTCTGAGGGTGGCGGACTTAGCGCTAATCGTTGTGGATGACCGGAGTAAGTAGGAAGTAATGAGTATTTTGGATACATTGAAAGATAAAGCGAAGTGGCTGAACAGAGCGATTGTCCTGCCGGAAACCGGAGATGAACGCACTCTCCGGGCGGCGGCGGAGATCATCAACACTGGCTTGGCAAGAGTCATCCTGATCGGCGATTTGGATGAGATCAGGCATAATGCAGGGCGGCTTGGTCTGGATCTGGGTGCAGCGCAGGTGGTCTCAGTCCGGGATTATCCTCATAGCGCTGAATTTGTGGAGGATCTGTTCAAACGCCGCAGCCAGAAGGGATTGACTATGCCGGAAGCCCGTCAGGCATTGGGTAATCCGCTTTATCTGGGAGCTTATCTGGTCAAGAATGGCATCGCTGATGGGATGGTGGCGGGAGCGGTCAACACCACCGCTGATGTCTTGCGGGCGGCTTTGCATGTGGTAGGCGTGAAACGAGGATTGAAGACAGTCTCCAGTTCTTTCATCATGGTAATACCGGAGTTCATGGGGCAGGAGGCGATCTTCAGTTTTGCCGATTGTGCCGTAATTCCTGATCCAACCGCTGAACAACTGGCAGATATTGCCATCGGTACAGCCCAGACCAGACGGCAGATCCTGGGTGACGAACCGAGGGTGGCGCTGTTGTCATTTTCTACCCGGGGGAGCGCCAGCCATGAATTGATCAATAAAGTGCTGATGGCAAAAGCCATCCTGGAAGAGCGGAAGGTGGATTTTGCCTTTGATGGCGAACTCCAGCTTGATGCCGCCATCATACCGGATGTTGCCAGGCGCAAGGCACAGGGTAGTACTCTGGCTGGAACGGCAAATACACTCATTTTCCCGGATCTGCAATCAGGCAATATCGGATACAAGCTCGTGCAACGCTTTGCCAAAGCGGAAGCGATCGGACCGATCATCCAGGGACTGGCTTCACCGATCGGCGACCTTTCCCGTGGATGTTCCTGGCAGGATATCGTGGCAACGACTGCCTTAGTGATATTAAAGACAAAAAAAGAATAGAGGTGATCATGGCGATAAAACTTTCAAACCGGATACGACTGATCCAGCCCTCTCCGACGCTTACTCTGTCCACCAAAGCGAAAGAGATGACCGATGCGGGCTTGAATGTGATCAATTTTGGAGTTGGCGAGCCGGACTTTAATACTCCGGACTATATCAAACAAGCGGCGCATCAGGCAATTGATGGTAATTTTACCAGATATACCGCCAATGCCGGGATCATTGAGCTGCGCAAGGCGATCTGTGAGAAACTCAAGCGGGACAACGGGCTGCAATATGAACCCAAACAGATCCTGGTCTCTCCCGGGGCAAAAGCCTCCATCCTTGACGTCCTGATCGCGATCTGCGATACTCATGATCAGGTGATCGTGCCGGTACCGTATTGGGTGAGTTATCCTTATCAGGTTATGCTTGCCGATGCCTATCCGGTGTATGTCCAAACCACCCAGGAGAACGGCTACAAGATCAATCCCGAAGATCTAAGGGCGGCAATCAAAGCCAATCCCAACGTCAAGGCGTTGATCCTGAATTCGCCATCCAATCCCACCGGTGCGGTGTATGGCAGGGACGAACTTGAGGCAATCGCTGAGGTCTGCATTGCCAACAATATTCTGGTCATATCGGATGAGATCTATGAACGCCTCGTCTATGACGGGACCAGGCACTATTCCATTGCTTCCGTCAGTCCTGAGATGAAAGAACTGACCATTGTTGTCAATGGCGTTTCCAAAGCCTACGCCATGACCGGATGGCGCTTGGGATATGCCGCCGGAGCGACTGAGATCATCGCCGCCGCCGGTAGAGTCCAGGAACATGCAACCTCCTGTGTCAATTCCATCACCCAGAAGGCATGTGTCAGCGCTCTGAACAATGAGGATGAATCGATCGAGGCGATGCGCATCCAATTTGAAAAGAGGCGAAACTACCTTTATGACGCGCTTACGCAAAATCCTCATCTGAGCTGTCTCAAACCACAGGGCGCTTTCTATCTGTTCCCCAATATCGCTTGGTATCTCGAGCACAATACCCAGGGGATTAAAACAACCGATGAGCTTTGCAATCAGCTTCTTGAGCGGAACCATGTCGCGCTGGTATCGGGGGATTCCTTTGGCATGCCGGGAACGGTACGCTTTTCCTATGCCAATAGTATGGAAAACCTGATCGAGGGTGCCAGCCGCTTTGCCGATTTTCTCCAATTCATGCTCAGTTAGATACGGGAGGGGATGATGGACGACATGAACGATCGTATCCGCCAGCGTTGGCAGGATCGCCGGAATAAGAATCACAACTGGAAGAAACTGATCATCATGGTGATTGCCCTGATCCTGATCATCCTTGCCATGAATGAACTGGGCAAGCAGGACAGAGTGGTTTTTCAAGCCGAACCTGATACTACCCGTAGTGAATCGGTCAAGGATTCACTAACCGGAGACGCTCAATGAGCTTGGTCATAGTTGGATCCATTGGATTGGATACAATAGAGACACCCATGGGTAAGAGAACCGACGCTCTGGGTGGCTCCGCTGTATATGGGGCGTTAGCTGCTTCATATTTTACCAGTGTGTCGATGGTGGGTGTTGTGGGCACGGATTTTCCCCCGGAACATATCGAACTCTTTGAAAAAAAACACATCAATCTGGAAGGGATGGAGATCCTGCCTGGCAAGACCTTCCGGTGGCATGGGGTCTATCATGGCTTCAATCAAGCCGAGACGATATGCACCGATCTGAATGTGTTCGATGCATTCGATCCCAGATTACCTCAATCTTGTCTGAGCTGTAAGAGTTTACTGCTGGGTAACATCCACCCTCAACTGCAATTGAATGCCCTGGATCAGATCCGGCAGTATCGATTTGTCGCCTGTGATACGATGAATCTCTGGATCAATAACACCCGTGAGCAATTGATGGAAGTCATATCCCGAGTAGATATCGTGTTTATCAATGAAGATGAGGTGAAATTGATTAGCGGAAAAAGCAACGTGTTTACTGCCACGGATGATCTTCTAACGCTGGGGGTCAGGTATGTCATCGTCAAACGTGGAGAATATGGAGCAATAGCGATCTCCAAAGATTCCATGTTTTTTGTGCCGGCATATCCTGTCCGAGAGGTTATGGACACCACAGGTGCGGGTGATGCCTTTGCCGGTGGTTTTATGGGCTATCTGGCAAACATATCCATTCTGGATGCTGAGAGCATAAAAACAGCGATGCGTTTCGGCACCGTAATGGCGGCAGTCAACGTGAGTTCGTTCAGCGTGGAAGCCCTTGCTAAGATTGATACTGAGACAATAGAGCATAAGTACAAAGAACTGATCGGATGGACTTGAACTAATGGACTACAAAACCAGTGGCGTGGACATCGAAGCGGGTGAACGGGCGGTAAACCTGATCAAAGGTTATGCCAGATCGACCTTCAACGATATGGTCTTGAGTGACTTGGGTAGTTTTGGGGGCTTGTATCAGATCGACCTTGCCAGATACCAAGAACCGGTTCTGGTAGCCAGTACCGACGGGGTGGGCACCAAATTACGGATCGCCATCGAATCCGGGGTATTGGATACGATCGGGCAAGACCTGGTAAACCACTGTGTAAACGACATATTGGTGCAAGGAGCCCATCCGCTGTTCTTTCTCGATTATGTCGGCATTGGCAGGATGGAGCCCGAGAAAGTGGCGACCATCATCAAGGGTATGGCGGATGCCTGCCGGCACAATTCCTGCGCTCTCCTGGGGGGAGAGATGGCGGAAATGCCCGGTTTATATCAAGCCGGTGACTTTGATCTGGTGGGCACCATCGTTGGGATGGTCGATAAACGGCACATCCTTCCCGGAAATAGGGTTACGGCGGGAGATGTCCTGATGGGCTTGCCATCCACCGGCTTACATACCAACGGCTATTCGCTGGCGCGCAGGATCATCTTTGACAAGCTTAAACTCAAAGCTCAGGACTACATTTATGATTTGAGCTGCACCGTCGCCGAAGCGTTATTGACCATCCACAAATCCTATCTGAACGATCTTTCCCCATATCTAACCGATCCCCGTCTTCATGCTCTGGCTCATATAACCGGCGGTGGTATCGCTGGTAATCTGATTAGGGTTCTGGATCCCGGTCAGGCAGCGATTTGTAAAGAAGATCCCGCCGACCGACCAGCGTTGTTTCAGTGGCTGAAAGCAAATGGGGGTTTATCGGATGAAGAAATGCGCCGGACATTCAATCTGGGGATTGGGATGATCACCGTGATTGATCCAAGCTTAGCCGGAGTACTGCATAGAAGATGTAGGGCATTTGTTTTAGGATATATTGAACCCTCTATTAACGAGGTTAAACAGGTAATATTTAAATGAGTTAACTATCTGGAAACATGGTAAAGAAGAGCTTGATCGTTAGCATGCTAAAAAAAACTGCTTGACTAATATCGGATTATCTCAGAGAAGAAACGCAAATGGAAAAAAGCCGCAGTTCTCCTTTGAACCGTGTGTTAAGTGATTATGAGAATAGTGAATAAAAGTTAGGAATGAAGGGAGGTTTGTCGATGCGACAGATAGCATTGATCCTACTCATTGTCTTGGCAGCATCAACAGTGTTGCTACAAGCACAGACCACCGGAAAACTTGCAGGGCGAGTCCGAGATGCTCAAGGCCGGGCTCTGGAATTTGTCAATATAACCGTTATGTCCGGAGAGCAGCGTTTGACCGGCGGACAAACCCGGGAAAATGGCTCCTATATCATCCTTAATATTCCACCGGGAACATATTCAGTGCGGTTCCAGTTAGTTGGATATCAGGAGGTTGTCGTTCGCGAAGTACGGGTAAATGTCAATTCAACTACACCGCTTGATGCCAGAATGACCAGAGTGGGCGTTGAGATCGAGGCGCAAGTTGTTACCGCTCAGCGAGATGTTCAGAGAGATAGATTGGGGTCTGAAAAACAGATTGATGTCTCGAATATCACCGATACAGCTGTTACCGACGTCGCCGGGATCTTGGTTTTACAACCTGGGATCAATCAGGTGAACGGTCAGATCCATATTCGCGGCGGACGTGACAATGAAGTAAACTATACTGTTGACGGCATGTCTGTCTCTGATCCAGTTGATGGTGGTTCGGCATTACAGGTGGATATCGACGCCATCAAGGACATCAAGGTAATGACGGGTGGTTTTTCTGCCGAGTATGGTAACGCGCAATCGGCAGTGATTAATATCGTTACCAAAGATGGGGATCCGTATTATTCCGGAAGAGTTGAATATAACACCGATCACCTGTTCAATGCCGGCAGAAATGACGATGTATTCAAGTTCGCCATTGGAGGACCGGTACTGGGTCATGGCTTTGGCGATCTGCGAGAGCGCTTCACATTCTACCTGAATGGGGGAGGACAGTGGCTGGATGGCAGATTAAGACAGTACTACGTTGGCTCACCCAACGATGATTATCTGTTCTATGACGAAGTGATGGGTGAGTATCGTCAATTGCTCGAATACGAATATCCGAAGTATGATCCCTATGCCGATCGGAAGGGTTTCTTGGGGATTGATATGGGCAACCGGAATTACAATTCATATAACGTAAACTTCAAGACCAAGTACGTATTTAATCCCACTCAAACGACTACATTTGCCATTCGGGGTGACCGGTCTTATAATCATCCATTTGCCTATGGATGGCGCTATGCACTACAACATTATGCTTTTGATGAGACTAAACAACAACAGGCTGTAGCTACTTATGACCATGTATTCAATCCTGTTATGAATCTCAAAGTCAAAGCCAGTTACTATCGAAAAGATAGCCGGATGGGTCCACGTGGGATTGATCGGGATAACTATCTGAGAATGTACGTCGATCCTGATAATCTCGACTTGCAGCAGTTTATTGCCAATGCTCTGAATGGAGATTATGGCTATAATAGTATCGATGATGATGGTGACGGTGTGTATGATGATGGCTTTTTGCATGGATCATTCTGGACTTACCGGATACAGGGCGTCGAATTTCCTCGAGGAGTTGAAGGGTTTAACCCGCCCGGAACCATCTGGGATAGTTTCATTGACGACAATACAACCGCTCTCAGTGCCCGAGGCGACTTTGAATGGCAGATTAATGATATTCATTTGGCTAAAACGGGTCTGGAACTCGTCAAGTATGACATCAAAAAAAACCAGCTTCAAAATTTTCTGAGTATTTATGAAGACCGACGCCAAGCTTATCTAAGAGGGATCTACAATATCGCCGATTATGACACAGCAGTGGGTGGGATTCCTCCGGAATTGCTGGCTGTAGTCATTACCGACGACGATGTGGTCATTCCGATCTATCATCCCGAAGATTATTACGCGGCAGCCAAAGCTGCAAGCGGTAAGAGAGATGGATACAAAGCAGCACCTTGGCAAGCAGCCTATTACTTCCAGGATAAAATGGAATGGGAAGGCATGATTGTTAATGCCGGTTTGCGTTTTGACCTATGGTTTCTGGGCAGCAGCTATCAGGTTGCACAGGACGATGGAAGCTTCAAAACCGTTAGATTCAATTCCAAAGACCGTTTCCAGATGATGATATCACCCCGTTTGGGTGTCTCACATCCCATTACTGACCGCGATGTATTACGCTTTGCATACAACTATCAAAACCAACTGCCACAAATGCAGTATGTCTTTACCAGTAAAACCCCGGAGGATGCCAATGTAAGTGATCAAGTCATCACTGTTGGAAATCCTGCCCTTGAACCACAGATCACTGTGACTTATGAGGTTGGGCTTGCACACCAGTTATCAGAGGATTATATACTGGACATCGCTGCGTATTACAAGAATATCTACAACTACGTTAGCACCCGCAATGTTAAAAAACCGGGCGAGGAACAGATATCCTGGTATGAATTCATTTCTGAAGATTATGGTTCAGCCAGAGGGGTTGATCTATCCCTCGAGAAGTTAATCTCCGATTTTTATACCTGGTCGATTGCATATTCATTAGCTTGGGCTCAGGGCAATAACTCCAGCACGGTCATTCAAGATGAAATGACCAGTTTACGGGAATTTCCGCTTGACTGGGACATCCGTCACAGCTTGAGTTTGAATTATACTTTCCGGATCGGTCGCGGTGAGGAGTATTTCGTTCCCTTTACCGATTACATCCTGCCCTTTGACGATTTCACTGCCAATATGACTTGGTCATTCTCATCCGGAACACCCTATACACCTATGAGCGAAGACGGTAGAGAAATGCTGGAGACCAACAGTAAAAGGATGGATTTCAGCAATTCTGCCAATTTACGTTTGAGTAAGGGTTTTGTCCTGCCCCAGGGAGTTAACATGCGGGTGTTTTTTGACGTGGAAAACCTGTTCAAGACCAAGAATGTTTTGACTGTTTATCCTCGAACGGGCTCTCCCTATTCTGATGGCGCCGATATCGCCGAATCTGATTCCGGCTTTGTCTATGACGAACGTTCTTATGTCCATAGCCTTGCTATACGCAATCCCGGTTTTGTTAATAATCATCGTGGCATAACCCTCGGTGTATCCCTGAATTTCTAATAAAAATCCTAAGGAGGAACCTTATAATGTATAAAAAGCTCTCAATGCTGATGCTCATGATCGTTGTAATGAGTGCTTTCATGATATCAGTAGCTAATGCGGAGCCAGCTCCCCTCAATGCCGCTGGTGACGTGTCAGCTACACCCGAACCCACAGCGTCTAAGAGCACTGTGGAACGAATTGCCGAATTTGTTTTTGGAAGTGAAGCCGTTAAATGGTTTAAGAATGGCGGATGGGCTATGTGGCCGATTCTCTTTATAACTTTGTACGGCCTTGCTTATATCATCTGGAAATTCATTGCACTTATGTATGCAAAGTATAACCTGAGTACGTTTTTAGGCAAACTGATTCCATTACTCCAGTCAGGAAAGATCAAGGAAGCGGCTGGATATGCCCAGAGTACGCGTGGCCCCGTAGCATCGGTTGTGTATGCCGGTCTACTCAAAGCGGAACATGGCATCGATGCGGTTGAGAAAGCGATCGAGAATGCAGCCATGATCGAGATGTCCTATCTCGAGAAAGGCTTCATTGAGCTTTCCAGCGCGATCACACTGGCTCCGATGATGGGGTTCCTGGGAACCGTATCTGGAATGATCACAGCCTTTGCATCGATAGAAGCTGCACGTGCCGTGGACGCGACTATCGTGGCAAATGGCATCAAGATAGCCCTGATTACAACTCAAGCCGGTCTGATCGTCGCTGTGCCGGTACAGTTCTTTAATAATATCTTTGTGACGATGGTAGATGGATTGGTCATAGATATCCAACGGGCATCGGAAAAAGTGATCGAAACTCTGATCGATCTGAAAACCACCCCTACCCCCGTTCATGATAAAAAAGTGGACATCAAGACCGACAAATCTCTCTCAGATACAAAGACCCTTGCGTAACAAA
>VGPI01000008.1 GCA_016875595.1 Candidatus Cloacimonadota bacterium | reverse complement strand
CACATAGAAACCCAGTTGGGTGATGTTCAGCGGACCAAAGACTCCGGAGGCAATTAACTCAGCCCGAGTATAGACCATCTGTCCATGACGGTAGCGATAGTATATATTTACCGGTGAGGAAACAGTTGTACTATTGACCGTCGTTCCCGTTCCCAGTATCGCTTCCAGTGCAGTCTGTGCCGTGGGCGTTGCCTGTACTGAATTGGATGCCGCTGATTCACCGGCAGGATTGGAATACAAGGTCGTTACATGATAGGCATAAGTCGTCTCATTGACCACATTGGTATCGGAATAGCTCAGGGTGGATGAATTGGTCGTGCCGATGGATGAGCCATTGCGATAGACCCGGTAACCGGAAATAGCCCGATCATCGTCACGGCTTGCCCTCTCTTCCTCACCTCTGCCGGTCGCCGCTTGCCAGGTCAGATTGACCACGGTAATACCGGCAACCGCAGCTAGATTCTGCGGTGGATTGGAGGCAGGAGTGGCATTCACAGTATTGGAAGCATCGCTTTCTCCCCCACTGTAAACTGCTTTGACATGATAGGAATAGGTCGTGCCATTGGTCACCGCCAGATCCTGATAGGTCAAGCCCGTCACCGTGGTTAGAAGCGTGGAATTACGAAATACCTTGTACACTGTGGGCGTTCCGGATGCCGGCGCTTGCCAGGTAAGGTTGACCACCGCATGACTGCTGGTCGCTGCCAGATTCTGCGGAGGATTGTAAACGTTTGGAGCAGTGGACGCTGGGAAGACGATATAATCAACCCAAGCACAATCATCACCGGTATTGACTGAGCCATCTTTGTAATAGAGCCATCTGAAAGTGCGCGTACCAGCCGTCACCGCATAGGTCGCCTGGGTCCAGCCCACCGTGCCCGACCATTGATTCTGCTGCACACCATCAATATAGAAGCGCAGGTAATCATAACTGGTCTCGGACGATACCTTATACCAGAAGGATATCTGTCCAGCAGAGCTCAAGATCCGGGTGGTCTCCATGTAAGATGTCTGACTATGGGTAATGGTACCGCTCTTAGCCACATAAGTGCCCTGATAGGCACCGGTATTGGTGACCGTCCAGGGCAAACTGCCACCGAAAACCCACGGATAGGAATTGAAGTTGCCCGTCTCAAAGTCCTCCAGAATCAGTCCGACCGTGACGTTCTCCGTTTTATTGGCAGTATAGGCACCAGCCGTAGCGTTGAATTGTAATGAGACCACCATCCCCACCGACATTCCCGAGGAGGCTGTAATATTGAACGACAGGTTTGTCCCACCAGCGGAACTCAGGGTTGTAAAGGCAGCGGTACCGGTATTTACCGTGATCCCCGGAGTGGAACAGGTCAGATATCCATTCCCCGCAGGAGAAGCAGCGCCACCGTTGTTAGCCAGAGATATGAGCACCGTCACCGTCTCACCCGGATCCAGGCGTCCATTGTTATTACCCAGCGGATCCTGGATGATCACGCTTCCCAGGGCAAGAGCAGGCGCATTGAACACCTGACTGAAGTTATGCGTCCAGTTATCTGCTCCGCTCACCATGGTGATCGTCATCGGGACACTGAGCTGATCGGGGATATTATTCGCCGTGCCGAACGCAAAGGCATTGGTGCGAGTGACGGATGCACCGGCGGCAAGCGAGGCGATGCTTTCGGTATTGTCGGTGAAGGTGATGCCACTGGCTGAGGTGGAAATGGTCGCGGTGATATCCGATGCTGTGGCATTCCCGATATTCTGGATCGTAACCGAATATCTTCCTGTTTCGTTGTACTCCGGCAGGTTATTATTCGAATCCGAATATGCAACCGATGAGACATTCAGATAGGTACCAGCACTGGGTACTTGTTGAATTGAACCGACATAGGTGATCCGGTCGAGGGCAGTGGCAGTGATCGTATAAGTAATGGCTGTCTGGGGTGCGTTGACCAGATTGATCGCGGTGTTACCGCTACCATCGGTGTAACCCTTGCCATATAATGTATTATTATAAGTAATTCCGACAAGCGTATTTGCTACACCAGTAGACACAGAGACGGTGTTCTGTCCGATGGATATATTGGCAGGATGGTTCACATTCATTGCCAATGGTGTAGTAGTCCTTACCGAAAGGGAAGCATCACCAAAGATCGTCCAGGTCCGGTACATATTGACGCCGTCCGAACCAGTGGTATTACCGTAAACATCCATCATCCGGCAGGCGGCATTGTAATAAAGGCCTCCGGCAGTATATTTTCTCCCGCCGAATGCGCTTACATTGGTCAGCAGTTCGTTGAATTCGTCCTGCCCACGCATAGGTGAGTTCCATGACTGATTGATTGTGCTGGCATACATTGTAACCGCTCCACCATTGGCGTTTCGAAGCCATGCCTCAGCAAAGCAAGTTATCGATACGAAATTTCCATTCACGCAAGCCACATCCATGATGACCGGCGTCTTTCTGCCGTTGGTCAGGTTCGTGGCGTTTGCACTGCTGAAACCCGTGGTTACCCATGACGTATCCGAGCCGTGACCGACATAGTTGATGATACCTCTGCCGGCATTGACATTGGTTGTGACCGTTGCGGCTGAAGCTCCCGGATCGTAAACCTGATCAACTGAAGTGTATCCATAAGTCATCAATCGGGTACGGATGATGTTCATGTGCTGGATATCGGATTCTCCATTATCTCCCTGGCTTCCCCCACCTTCCGCTGAAGCAATACCCAGAGCATTCTTAAGCCAAGTATCGATAACATTCAGATCGCGTTCATAAACGATGGCTTTATTGATCTGAGCTGTCACCTGTGCGCTGGTTTCAGCCGAGAATCTACCAATGAAGATATCGGGATAGTTGTCGCCACCTGCCACCAAAGCAAACATCGGATCAGCTCCTCCACCGCCTGATGATAAAGTAGGGATCTGGGGAGCATCGCCCACCAATTGGACATAAGTGATTGTATTATCGGTATTATAACGGTTCTGGATGTAGGTCTGCAATTGGGCAGCAGTAGTTCCAACTGTCGTAAAATTGACCAATTCTGTTTCGATGCCGCGTTGCTTTTTCCAATTCACATAAGGCAGGATATCGGTCATGTAATTAGTGTGGCAGATCACCAGCAGTTTACCGAATGAATCACTTACCGGCGTGTAGCGATACTGGCTGTAATTCACAAAGTGGTTTTCATAGATCGGCTGGAAAGCACGGCTGATGCTATCGCGACTGCCAGGCATAATGTTGATCGTATCCACGCCATCACTGAAGACGCGGATTTTGTATGAAGTAAAGACCCTAAGCGTTCCCGTCACCGGATTATAAGCAAAAGGCATCGTCCTCACCGTGATACCGCGGAAATCACGCATGATGTAGGGATCGGACAAGGAGACAATATTCTCCGGATAAAAGCGGTCGTTCGCATAGGTCTGGGAGAAAGTGTAAGGCACTGTAGCAGGATTGATATCTCGGGTGATCACGCCTTTGGAAGGAGCGATTGTCAATTGCATATCCTGAAAGACCGCATCATAGATATCAAAACGCATCAAAGCGGTATTGGGGATGATGATACTGCGGTTGAAAACAGGTAGCGCCGGTTCACCCTTATCCTGAGTGATGCCTTCCTTTTCAAGATAGATATGATGCCATTTCTGACCATCGATCGTGACTTGTGTCTGGTCAAATCTGGAGACATCAAACTGGAGAATGGTCTCTTCCGGTGAGGATGAGATCACTCGGACCCCATTGTTGCCAGCACTCACGAACGTTGTTTCGGAAAACAGCATTCCCCAAAACAACGTTAACATTAATAGAGGTAGTAGTGTTAGTTTCATTAATAACTCCCATTGTGGTATTAGCTTTTTCATTTATTCTATGTATTGCTTCGTTGATCGTCGAATTCAGTGGCTTGACAGTGCTCTGATACCATATATGCTGTTTATTATCCATCGTTCTTGCATTTTATATGCCATTTTTGATACGGTTTTCGGTCTCAGTGATGCTAACCGTTTGATTGCACTTTAGAACCCGCCATCAACTGACCAAACTGCTGGTGTGTTCCTTGCTTGATTACCTTAGTATAACCTTAGTATAACCTTACGATCGTAAGGTTATACTAAGGTTATACTAAGGTAATCAAGCAAGGAGGAAGGGTGTTTACCTATACTCGTAGATGATCCAGCCTTCACGACCCAAAGCGACTAAAACAAAGTCATCTTTCAGGGCAAGATCGAGAGCTGGAGTACCGGTGTTTATCCAGTTAAGTTCATCAATTCTGGAGGGATTGCGGATGTCAAGGATGCGGATGCCGCCAATACCGAGAGCGACGAACAAGCGGTTGTCTTTGACCTCGATATCCTGGATGTCATAAGGAAAACGATACTGATTGACAAGCACGGGGTTATTGAGGTCGCGGATATTGATGGCGATGAGGAGTTTTTGGGCTCCGATCCAGACGATATCACCGTTTTTAACCAATCGGGTGGCATTGATGATCTCATAATTGGTTCCGATGGAGATGGGAAACTGGAGTTCGCTGATATCAACCGTAACCAGTCCAAAGTCGTTCAGAGCGTATAAATTGGGATACTGGGCGATAAAATCAAGGATCCCCCACTTCTCAGAGAAAGTGGATTTGAGTTCCCGGTTTCCTCCGCTGCCAATATCCAGGATATCAATACCTTTGAACCGATCGGCGACATATAGCATTGATCCTTCGCGGGTGATCTTGTCACCGGTGATGGTATAAGGAAACAGGATCTTGCCGTATTGATTCAAAGAATCGATCTCGATCACAGTATTGGTCGGTTCCCGGGAGCAAATGTAGAGGTGGCGGTTGCCGATCAGATCGAGATCTTCAATGGTATTGACCGAGAGGTACGAGGTCTCCATACGGGGTGACCAGGCATTGAACAGGGAATAGAACCAGATCTGGTTGAGATTGTTGACCATTACATTCTGGTCGATGACTCGGATCCGGTTGGCTTCGACACCGCGGATGCGGGCAATGACATTGATGAACCGGTTATCGACGGCAAATATGGACAAAATGAGCAGTATCAGTCCGATAAGAACAACGGTCTTTTTCATGATCACTCCAATAGCTGGGCTATAATATCGGTGCTCCGTATCCCTTCCGCTTCGGCAGCGAAAGAGACCAGAATGCGGTGTTGGAGAACGATCCGGGCAACGGAACGGATATCGTCTTCGGAAGGAGTGAGACGTCCCTCCAGTGCAGCTTTGCTCTTGGCAGCCAGGATCAGGTATTGTGAAGCGCGTGGACCTGCACCCCAATTGACCCATTTATTGATGTAATCACTTGCTTCGGGGCGGTTTGGTCGCGTCGCGCGTACCAGCTTGACGGCATATTCATAGACATGTTTAGCCACCGGCAACTGACGAATGGCATGTTGCAAGCGGATAATGTCTTCCGCTTTGAGTGAGGCATCAATGGTCTGGGTATCGTTCCCCGTGGTGGTTTGTGCGATCAACATCTCCTCCTCGTAATCGGGATAGTCGATGTCGATGTAAAACATGAACCGGTCAAGCTGTGCCTCTGGAAGCGGATAGGTGCCTTCCTGCTCGATCGGATTCTGAGTTGCCATGACGATAAAGGGCAGGTCAAGGTTCCAGGTCTTGTTGCCGGCGGTCACTTGATACTCCTGCATTGCCTGCAGAAGAGCCGATTGGGTCTTGGGGGGAGTGCGGTTGATCTCATCGGCAAGGATGATATTGGCAAAGATGGGACCGCGGATATATTGAAATTGCTTCGTCTCCGTGCCTATGGTAGAAACGAGGATATCGGTACCGGTGATGTCGGAAGGCATCAGATCAGGAGTGAATTGAATGCGATGGAAGGTGAGATCAAGGGCTTTGGCTATTGATGAAATGAGCAGGGTCTTTGCCAAACCCGGTACTCCTTCGATCAGAATATGCCCATTGGCAAAGATACCGATCATGACCTGATCGATCACACGCTGCTGACCGATGATGGTCTTCTTGATCTCACTCGCCAGGCGTAGCCGGCACTGGCTGAGGTCGTCGATCTGTTTGATCAAATCCTGTTCATTTTGCATTTATCTGTTCTCCCTTAAAGATCGTTTTGAGGATGCTGAAACCTGAAATTCCGAAGGCGATAACTCCCAATAGGGATATGATCACCGCCGTTAGAATATGCGCTGAAGCCATAATCGCCGCAGCGCTGTCTTTCGTCAACCCAAATCCGATGGAAAAGACGATGATCATCATCCATTCGTTGCTGCCCAATTGAGCCGGTGGTTGAGGCAGGGCATAGGACAGATTGATCAAAGTGTAACCAAATAAAACCATGAAGAATGGTAATTGCTGGCCAAACGCGAGTATGATGTAAAAGAAGTACAATCCATCCAAAACCACTCCGAGCACAGTTAAAAGCACCGCTCCCACCAAAACCATCCAATGATGCTCAAACATATTGAGCCCGGAAATGAACATCTCCAGATTTCCCGCTACTTTTTCCCGCAGGCGTTTGGGCAACCAGCCGAAAAAGCGGTTAAGGATCGATACTATCTGAACTCTAAAGAAGACCGCCATCAGGATCATCGCCAGAAACACCAGGAAAACAATGATAGATAGGGCTACCAGGATCAGCATTGCCTTGGAATGACCGACCGGGATAAAGAACAACGTGATCAGGATGAAAAAGATCGCAATCGTATCAAAGAACTTATCGATAAAGATGGAAGGTAAGGACTGAGCTACGGGAATTTGGTGATGCCTTCTGACGAACCATGCCTTGACCAGTTCGCCCAACCTTATCGGGATCAGGTAATTGACAAAATTTCCACCCCAGACAAAGATCCAGGTTTGCCAGATAGAAAGCTGGACCTTCTGACGCAGCAGGAGATTCCACCTGATCGAACGGATGAAATAGGCGCTGAGGTATAAAAGGACTGCCAATCCGATCAATCCAAGGTCGGCTTTTAACATGTGAAGTCGCATCTGGCTTACATCGACATAATGCAGCCAGACCAGGATCATGACCAAACCCAGAATCAAACCGGTAAGTAATGACAGGTTACGTTTGTTCATGGGTGGATTTCGCTGGTCATTGCAAATGACTGATCATCCGGATCAGGGGTAAACAGCAGGTATCGGTGATGTGCCCAGAATCGTTTTACCAAGCTTGGTACTATCCTTTCGAACCAGCTATGCCGTAACATTCTATCGGGAAATGACGGGTCACTGCCGTTGTAGTATTTTAGAATAGATAAGGAAAGCGGAGGGCCATTGGCATCCCCCGATCCTTCGGTATTCTTCCTGATTGTCACAAAAGGGCTCAGAATTGCCCTCAACCAATCATGACGCATCAGGAATTCTTCTTTGCTGGTGCCGATATCCGGCCAGGGTGGGCAGTCAATGTAGTCCGTCTCGACCAGTTTCCAACCGAGACCCTGCATAGTACGACAGATCAGGGGCTGCGACAGGTTTTCGATGTGGATATCCTGGAGCGATGCAGGGTCTGCATCTTTCATTTGCATTCTAAATCCCCAGCCCATTTGATTGGGGATGCAGAGCAAGATCACCTTGCTGGTGATGCGGCTCAATTCACTGAGAAAAGCAGGCAATGATGACACAAACCATAAGGCGGAGAAATTCCATGCCAGATCAAAGGACTTATCGGGATGATCGAGGGCTGAATAATCGCCGTTTGACCTGGTTGTGACCGGTAAACCGACTTCGTTCCAGATCTCATGGATCAGCTTCAGCCGCTCGGGATCATGATCCTCAAGAGTGACCTGGCAGGCATTTTTTGCCAGATTCATCGAATTAATCCCGGAAATTCCGGTAAATCCAAAGGATGGGGTCTCGATCACGGTCCGGATCTGGTAGTGCTTTTGAATGAAGTGAAGCTTACGATTGAGAATGATCCGCTCATAGGAAGAGCCCATCCCTTCATGTCTGGTAATGTAGTATTTTCGCCAGTCGTGAATGATCGGGATAGCCATTTACTGGAGATAATCCTGGACCACGATCCGGAAGTCCGGGATGGTGTATCTGGGAGTTAGAGATAACAAATCGTAGGCATCCTGAACATCAAAGAACCAACTGTGCGAGATGAGCTTAAACCGGCTGAGCCAGAGTTCGTTTTTGAGCCAACCGGAGATCCGTTCGCCCAGACGGAACAGCTTTTCATCAAAAACCATCGATTTTGAGTAATTACGTTTATGTAACTCACGGGAGATGAAATTGATCAGGTCTGTCATTTGGACGGGCTCCCGGTCGGCTATATTGAGGGTGAGTCCATTCTCGAATTCATTTTCCATCACCCGGATAAAGGCATCGGTGATGGTCTCAATATGACATAGATGGATCCAGATCCTCTTCATCAGCAACGGAAATAAGCGCTTATCGACCAGTCGTACCATCTGATAGGGGAAGCCATAATCACCAATTCCATAAGTAATTGCCGGGCGTAAAATGAGGGCATTCAGACCCCGGAGGATAGCGGAATTGATCCTCTTTTCGGCTTCGATCTTGGTGTAATGGTAGTAACTGTCCGGAACTTTGGGGCTGCGATTGTTTGCCGGTATCTCCAACGGGATCGTTCCAAATACTCCCACCGATGAACAGAACAACAATCTGCTTTGATGAATGATGGCAGATTCGATGAATTGCTCCGTACTCAGCACATTGGCTTTGTAAAATGCCGTCCTATCAAACTTCCTGCCCCCTCTTAGCGCTCCTATATGAACAATGAGGTCAAAGGTGTTGCTGTCGAGATACCGTCTGATTCCGTGTACATCGGTAAGATCGATCGGAATGATCTCCACTTGTCCCTTAATGCGGTTTATTCGTTGTGCCTTCGTCTCCGGCCTGATCAGAGCTGTTATCTGATAGTTTGTACCTTTCTCCAATAGACGAGTAAGCACCTTCCCGCCGATTAAACCCGTCCCTCCGGTAATCAGTATCTTGATCGCCATTACCTAAAAAGCCGGTTGAAAAAACCCGCAGATCGACGATTGAGTCGGTTAGATGAATTGTCCTTCAAGACTTTGACGTAGTTTCTCTGGATGCGTTTGTTTTCTATGATGTATCGGGGGTGTTCATCAAACAGAAGATCGGCAGTATAGCGGTCGATATTGTCACTGACAATGATATTGGCGGCTAACATATGCTCATAGGAAGATCTGACGTGATCGTCCGAAGCGATAAAATGTGCCCAGCCCTGCTCAGCCAGATACCAAGCGGTGCTCTCCACCTTACTGCCGTAACTTCCTAATAAGCTGCCGGCATTTAGCTGGAGATAGATATCCTGGATCATCAGATTGTAAGCTTCATAGGGATTGAGCATCACTCCCACATATCGCTCCACATGTGCCAGTATAGGTTTGAATCCCTTCCGCAATAACTGATACATCGACCCATAATCGTCCGTGGGTCTTCCATTTAACTCCGTTTCAACCAATACATAAGCGGATTCGCCCATCGTCAATCCCATCGACTGGACATCATCCTCTATTCCCGGAAGCAAGAATACTTCGAAACCCGGGTACAGATTTATCCCGATTTGCTGGTGAGCTACTTCCTGAGCAAAGGTATTGTACTTGGCTTTATATTCGTCTTTGCTGTACTGGTAGTGCCCACGAAAATAATGAGAAGTAAGGAATGCATCCGTTATACCGCCATCTGCCATGGCACGTAACTGAGCAAGTGAAGCGTCCACACTTTTTGAGCCATCATCGATATCGGGCAGGATATGGCAATGGATATCGATCATGTTATGGCAACCGTTCTTGAATCATCTGGATGAACTCGTTGAGGATGTCGTTATTGGGATATGGTCTGATGATCTTGGTGCATTCAAGCAGTAGTTTTTCCCCCGCATGCCTTGCCTTGTCAAAACCCATCAGACCGGTGTAACTGGACTTTGAGGTCGGGATAAAGTCCTGAGAAAAGTCCAGATCATCTCCGCTCCTGTTGTAATCCTCAATAATGTCTTCTATGATCTGGTAAGCGTAGCCGAGATTCTGGGTATAGTTGATCATTAGTTGCCTTGTTTCCGCATCTGTCTCAGCGATAAGGCAGGCAAGATCCGCCGCTGCCTCCAATAAGGAGCCGGTCTTCTTTAGGTCAATGAATCTGAGAGTATTCAGTTTCATTACCTTACGCTTATTCAACAGATCAACCGCCTGACCTCCGATCATGCCATAGGTCTTGCAATAATCTGACAGCATCCGCACACCGGTCAGTGCCTTCTTTGGATCTGATAAACCAGCGATTACTTCAAAGGCAATAGTGTATAAAGCGTCCGCTGCCATAATGGCAGTGGCATGACCGAATTTACGGTGACAGGATTGATTGCCACGTCTGTCCTTACGGTCGTTCACTTGAGGAAGGTCATCATGAATCAAAGATGCATTGTGGATCAATTCCAGAGCGCAGGCAGCTTTTATGATGTCACTCAGATCCGAATTCTTTCGGGGATTGGTCAGCATCTCATAGACAGCAATTGTCAGTAGTGGACGCCACCGTTTCCCACCGGAGAAAACAGTATAACGCATAGCTTCAATCAGATTCTTAGAATAAATGTTATCAAAGCTGAGATACGACTTCAGAGCATTCTCTATCAATTCGAGCCGTGTTTCAAAATATCTCTGTATGAGCAATGGTCTCTCCCTTATTCAAATAATGATGCATTGACTATGTCGATTGCACTGTATTCAGTTTTCCAGATATTGTCAAGCTAATTGTTGTTTTTTTGCCTTCGCTCATACAATATATTCCACTGACCCAGATGCAGAATGAACTCAGAGGCACCTTTTATTGAGTTTGCAAAGAAGATATATCCTCCCATCGTCGAGTTTGGCATCAAATCAGATATGACCAGGTAACTCCGCATCAAAGTGACATAGGCATCCTGCTGTTCCTCAATTGACACCATACTTGACTTATGGTTGAATGGGTCATCGGTTTGGGTGGTCATCTGTTCCAGGCGTAACAGCTTCAGCAGATAGTCCAATGGCAAAGGATCAAACTGAAATCCATCAGCAACAACTGCAACCGAAGTATTCTTCAGTGATATGGTCTTGGGAGACAGATTCTTGATCTGGACGAATATGGCAAAGTAGTTTCTGGACAATATTTGGGAATCGAGCATAGCCTTTTCGGGACGGACAACAACCAAAAGGCTGTCCGTCCTGATAATGGCAAACGTATCATCGACCTTCACCACGGAGGTGGGCATCGGAAAAAACGCACTGCTGGCACACGCCGTCAACAGTAGGCAACATATTGCTATTGTGCCACTAATCCATATCTTCATCATCTAATACTTCATCTATTTCCGATTGCTCTGGTTCAGCCAAGTCCAGTTCCTCAGCAGTTTTTTGCTCCGGCAGCATTTTTGCTTTCTCTGCCAGCATCTGAGCTTCCAGATCCAGCTGATTATCATCCGGTTCGGCAGCTATGATCGTAATATCATGCACTTTATCACCGAGATTGAGATTGATCAGTTTAACGCCCTGGGTATTTCGGCTAACTTGGGAGATATCAGCAACTTTTTGGCGGATGATCATACCTTCTTTGGTGATGATCATCAGGTCATCCTTTTCATCGACCATCATGAGGGCAGCCAGATGTCCATTACGGATCGTCGTTTTGAGGGTGATCACTCCGATACTGCCCCGCCTGGTTAAACGATATGCCGGGATTACAGTCCTTTTACCAAAGCCATTTTCGCTGACTGCCAGGAGCGTCTTGGTATTGGGAATCCCATTTTCGATGGTGAATTCCTGATTGATGACCGTCATAGAGATCACATAATCTCCATTGCGCAAACGGATACCCTTGACACCTTGAGTAAACCTGCCCGTCTCCCGCGCATCTTTTTCATTGAACCGATTGCAGAAGCCATCATGCGTAGCCAGCAGGATATCGTCATTGCCCTCAGTGATCCGGGCGTCGATCAGTTCATCATCCTCACGGAGCTTGATGGCATTGAGTCCGGTACTGCGCGGTCTCGAGAACAGGTTTAGTGCGGATTTTTTAATCAAGCCATTGCGCGTGCACATGACGATACTCTGATCTTCGGAGAAATGTTTCAGCGTGACAAAGGCACGGATCTTTTCCCCTTCCGTCAGTTTAATAACATTGATGATCGCTTTACCGCGTGCCGTGCGACTGGCTTCCGGCAGCTCATATACCTTTACCCAATAGCACTTACCGAAATTGGTAAAGAACAGAATATAGGAATGGGCGGATGCCACGAAGACATACTGGATAAAGTCCTCTTCCTTGAGGTTACTGGACGTCAGTCCCTTCCCACCTCTGCCCTGACACTTATAGGTATCGATCGACAAACGCTTGATATATCCATCATGAGTAATGGAAACGACCATCATCTCATCGGCAATGAGGTCTTCGAGGTTCAAGCTGCTATCTCCACCGGGGACGATCACGGTTCGTCTTGGTCCGGAATACTTTTCCCTGATCTCGAGGATTTCCTTTTTCATCAATTTCATTCTCAATTCACGTTTCTCGACCAGGTCACGCAGCCGTTTGATCGTCTTCAGCAGTTCATTGTATTCCTGCTCGATCTTCTCTCTTTCCAGTCCTGTCAGGCGTTGTAACCTCATCTCCAGGATGGCTTTTGCCTGGATCTCGGACAAGGCGAATCGTGCCTGGAGTTGCTCATTTGCTTCCAGAGGCGTTTGGGACGCCCGGATGGTGGCAATTACTTCGTCGAGGTTATCCAGGGCGATCCGGTAGCCCTCCAGGATATGCAGCCGGTCTTCCGCATTCTTGAGCTCGAAGTTGATCCTGCGCAGCAGCGTATCATGCCTGAACTCGATGAAATTGAGGATCATATCCCGCATATTGACCACCTGCGGTACGCCATCAATCAGGCAGAGATTGATCACCCCAAAGGTGTTTTGCAGTGGAGTGAATTTGTACAGTTGATTACAGATCACGCGGGCATCATGATTACGTTTGATCTGGACTACCAGGCGCATACCGTCACGTCCGGATTCATCACGCAGGTCACTGATTCCTTCGATCTTCTTTTCTTTGACCAGATCCACGATCTTGTCGATCAGGATGGTCTTGTTCAATTGATAGGGGATCTCGCTGATAATGATGGATTCCTGCTCATTTGCGGCCGTTTCGATCTCTGCTTTGCCGCGCATGATCACTCTACCCCGTCCGGTCTCAAAGTAGTCATTTATCCCGGCAGTACCCATGATAAATCCACCGGTGGGGAAATCGGGACCTTTGATGTATTGGAGCAGTTCGAGTGACTGCAATTCTGGGTTATCGATCATCGCTACTATAGCGTCGCAGATCTCACCAATATTATGTGGAGGCATATTGGTCGCCATACCGACCGCAATCCCTGAAGACCCATTCACCAATAGATTCGGTATCCGGCTGGGAAAGACCTCCGGTTCTTTGCGCGTATCATCATAATTGCCACGGAAATCCACCGTATCCTTGTCGAGTTCATCCAACATCTCGATCGTGATCTTGTGCAGCCTTGCCTCGGTATAACGCATGGCTGCCGGAGGATCACCATCGATGGAACCAAAGTTTCCCTGTCCGTCGATCAGAGGATAACGCATATTCCATGGCTGTGCCAAACGGACAAGCGTGGGATAGACCACCTGTTCGCCGTGGGGATGATAGTTACCCGATGTATCACCGGCGATCTTGGCGCACTTTCGGAAGTGCCCACCCGGGCTGAGGTTAAGCTCGTGCATGGCATAAATGATCCGGCGTTGGGACGGCTTGAGACCATCGCGGATATCCGGCAGCGCCCGGGACACGATGACGCTCATCGAATAGTCCAGGTATGCCTGCTTCAGTTGATCTTCTATCTGGATGTTGATTATCTTGGTTTTATCGTTCATTTATATCTCCTTCACTATACATCAAGATTCTTGACGAATCGGGCATTTTCTTGGATAAACTCACGGCGTGGCTCCACTTCATCACCCATCAGGATGGTGAACATCCGATCCGCCTCGATCGCATCATCCATCTTTACCGAGATCAATATCCGGTTCTCCGGATCCAGTGTCGTCTCCCACAATTGATCCGGGTTCATCTCACCCAAGCCCTTGTAACGCTGAACAATAACACCTTTGTCTCCAAGCTGCCGGACTGCTGCGTCACGTTCTTCCTCGGTATAGACGTAGTGCTTCTGCTTGCCTTTCCGGATCAGGAACAGCGGTGGTTTTGCCAGATAGATATTACCATTCTCGATTAGCGGACGCATATAACGGTAAAAGAAGGTCAATAGAAGGGTGGAGATATGCGCACCATCGATATCGGCATCAGCCATAATCACGATCTTATGATACCGGATGCGACTGACATCAAATTCCTGCCCGATACCAGCACCGATAGCTAAGATTATTGGCTGGATCTTATCATTATTCAGCACTTTATCCACTCTTGCCTTTTCGGTGTTCAGCATTTTTCCCCAAAGCGGCAGGATCGCCTGAAAAGACCGCTCCCGACCCTGTTTGGCAGATCCACCCGCCGAGTCACCTTCGACCAGGAAGAGTTCCGTTTTGGATGGATCGGTGATGGAGCAGTCCGCCAGTTTACCAGGTAAAGAGCCACTTTCCAGAACTGATTTGCGGCGGGTAAGTTCGCGTGCTTTACGTGCCGCCTCGCGGGAGCGGGCGGCCATAATGCTCTTATTGGCGATGTTTTTCGCTTCCGCCGGATGCTCCTCAAAATAGACCATCAGCTTTTCATAAACCATCGAATTGACTATGCCTTCCACATCCGAATTCTGCAGCTTCGTCTTCGTCTGTCCCTCAAACTGGGGATTGCTGATCTTGACGCTGACCACGGCGGTGAGTCCCTCGCGGATATCCTCACCCGAAGGGCTGACTTTTTCATTCTTGAGCAGATCGGCATTTTTACTATAAGTATTCACCGAACGGGTAAGTGCGGATTTGAAACCGCTGAGATGAGTTCCACCCTCGATGGTATTGATGTTATTGGCAAAACTGAAGATACTTTCCTGGTAGCCCTCATTATACTGGATTGCCACCTCGAAAGACATCCCGGGCTTGTCATAACTGACGAAGATCGGCTTGATAAACAGCGGCTTTTTGTTCTGATTGAGGTATTCCACAAAAGAAACGATGCCACCGTCATACTTAAAATCATGAGTCCGGTCAGCACGTTCATCGTACAGGATGATCCGTACTCCGCTATTGAGGAATGCCAGTTCCCGCAAACGTGTCGTCAGATAATCAAAGCTGTATTCAACGCTTTCAAATATCGACGCATCCGGCTTGAATTTGATGGTCGTGCCACGGCGGGTGGTCGAACCGATTACTTTCAGTTCCGTCGCCGGTATTCCGCGTTCATAGCGCTGATAATGGATCGATCCATTCAAGTGAATATATGCCTCCAGGTATTCAGATAGCGCATTGACGACGGATACGCCCACGCCATGCAAACCGCCTGCCACCTTGTATGACTTGTCATCAAATTTGCCACCGGCGTGCAATACCGTCATTGCCACCTGGACACCGGGGACACCCATTTCTTTATGAATATCGACCGGGATGCCACGTCCATTGTCTTCCACTTCAATGATGTTGTCATGATGGATGATGACCCGGATCAGATCGCAATATCCTGCCAACGCTTCATCGATGGAGTTATCAACCACCTCATAGACCAAATGGTGCAGACCGCGCTCACTCGTCCCGCCAATATACATTGCCGGACGCTTACGCACCGCTTCCAAGCCCTTGAGGACTTTGATGTTACTCGATGTGTAGTTAGTTTCATACATAACTCTATATCTCCCATTTACTTATACTCATTTTCAAACTCAGATGATACAACAAATCTATATCTGATTGCAACATAAAATGATAGTGCCTTTTTGTCAAGATTTTCCGATTGCTTTTTTACATTTTTATCTCATTATCTACCAATGCCTTACAATGTACCATCGTTTTCTCTCCACATCACTGAATCTCGGTTGTTTACCAGAATTGACAGTTAAATCCATTACCAATTAGATTTCAATGCCTTATATTTATGTTGCATTACTACTAACTATATTACAATTGCTTACGCCATCTCTCCGGCTTCCTCCTTGCTTGATTACCTTAGTATAACCTTAGTATAACCTTACGGTCGTAAGGTTATACTAAGGTTATACTAAGGTAATCAAGCAAGGAAAACGCCGGATGGATCATGAAACCCATCCGGCGTCGTTATACCGGGGTCGCTATCAGAAAGCTACTTCAGGGTATCATCTTTTGGTTAGATGATTGATTAGTGATGTTTGTGAGTCGCTTCTTCGATCACCTGGCCATTATTGACGGAGCGTTTGAAATAGTGAGTATGGAGCAGGCGATGGGCAAGGGGTGAATTGGGTTCTCCCAGGAAGCGTTCGTATATACGTTTTATTTCAGGATTGTGATGGGACTTTCTGATAGGCAGATTGCGGTCTTCATGATAGAGACCTTCACCACGGCGGGCACGCATCGCCATATTGTTGCCGTAGGGCTGTCCGCCACCACCAACACAACCGCCGGGACAAGCCATGATCTCGACAAAATGCCAGGGTGATTCACCGGTGGTGTTTAGTCCCTCCCGGATGCGATCCATTACCAGGCGGGCATTACTCAATCCGTGAGCAACGGCGACGTGGAGATCGCCAAATCCCGGAACGGGAATGGTGGCTTCCTTGACGCCTTCCAGACCGCGAACGGCGGTGATATCAATCTCTTCCAGTTCCTCACCGGTGACCAGAGTATAAGCAGAACGGATGGCTGCTTCCATCACGCCGCCAGTGGTTCCGAAGATTGTACCGGCGCCGGTATAGAAGCTCATCGTCTCGTCGGCATCTTCTTCCTTAACATACTTCAGATCGATACCGGCTTCTTTGATCATACGCAACAACTCACGGGTGGTAAGAACATAATCGGTATCCTGGAAACCGGAGTCACGCATCTCGGGACGACGGGCTTCAAATTTCTTGGCAATGCAAGGCATGATCGCCACCGAGACGATATTGGCGGGATCGATGTTTTGTTCCTGGGCGTAATAGGTCTTGGAGAGAACGCCGAACATGGACATGGGCGACTTGGCGGTGGAGACGCAATCCGCCAGATCGGGATAATAGGTCTCCATAAACTTGATCCAGCCGGGGGAGCAGGAAGTGATCAATGGACGCTTGCTGCCGGATTTGAGTTTATTGACGCATTCGGTTCCTTCTTCCAGGATGGTGAGGTCGGCGGTGAAATTAGTGTCCATGACGGCATCAAAGCCGATCTTGCGCAAAGCGGCATACATCTTTTTGACAGTGATGGTGCCCAGTTCCATGCCAAATTCCTCTGCCAGTGAGACGCGGATGGCGGGGGCTTCCTGAACGATTACATGCTTTAGCGGATCAAGGACGGCATCCCATACGGCATCGATGTCGCTATTCTCCCGCAAAGCGCCAGTTGGGCAGTAAACCGTGCATTGTCCACAATTTACACAAGCACTATTTGCCATTCCGCTGCCAAAGGCGGAAGTGATCTGGGATTCAATGCCCCGATCGCTGAAAGTGAGGGCATACACGGTCTGAACATCGTTACAGACGGTGACGCAGCGTCCGCAAGCTATACACTTGTTCACGTCACGGACGATGCTGGGGGATGTGGCATCGATCGGTGCCTTGTGCATGATGTTAGGCAGCGTGTCAGGATCGACCCCCATGTTGTTGGCAAGGGTCTGTAACTCGCATTTGTTATTAGCGCTGCACGTCGGGCAAACCACGTCATGGTGTGACAGGATCATTTCCACCAGCGTCTTACGGTAGCTCCGGAGCAATTTGGAATTGGTGACGATCTTCATCCCTTCTGCCACGGGTGTGCAACAGGCACGCTTGGGAGTGGGATTGCCTGCCACCTCGACCACGCACACGCCACAATTGGCGGTGGGTGGAAGATCGGGATGGTAGCAGAGCCGGGGGATATTGACATTGTATTTGTCGGCAGCTTCGATGATGGTCATCGTTTCCGGAACTTCCAGATGCTTGCCGTCTAACCAGATATTTACCTTCTTTATCATTAGAGAACCTCTCTATCTTATTTCTTGGTGATGGCGATGAATTCGTCCCGGAAGTTATCCAGCGCACTGGCGATCGCCATGATCGGGGATTGACCCAGAGCGCAGAACGAGGTCTGTTTCATCGTCAAGGCAATGGTGTGCAGCATTTCCACGTCATCCATGCTGCCTTCGCCTTTGCGGATCTTGGAGATCAGGTCATATAAATGCTGGGTGCCGATGCGGCAGGGTGAGCACTTGCCACAGGACTCGTGACGGAAGAAGCGCAGGATCGACCACAGCATATCCACTATGCTCTGATGCTCGTTCATGACCAGGATGGCGCCAGAACCGAGAACGGCGGCATATTGGTTCAAACTGACGAAATCCATCTTGACATCCAGCATCCGGTCGGAAAGGATCACACCGGCTGCTCCACCGACCAAAGCCGCTTTGAACTTGAACCCCTTCTTCATCCCACCGCCATATTCATTGATGACAGTGCGCAGGGTGGCGCCCATGTCAACTTCGCAGAGACCGGGATAAGCCACATCGCCCAGGATCGTATAGACCTTGGTTCCGGTACATTCATCGGTACCAAACTGGCGGTATTCGGCTGCACCGTTCTTGATGATGAAGGGAACGTTTGCCAGGGTCTCGACGTTATTGACGACGGTGGGATATTGCCAGAGACCTTTGACGCCGGGGAAGGGCGGTTTCCACCGAGGATTACCGCGGTTTCCTTCCAGGGATTCGATCAGGGCGGTCTCTTCTCCGCAGACGTAAGCACCGGCACCGATTTTGATACCGATGTCGAGGTCAAAGCCGCTGTCAAAGATATTCCTGCCGAGGATGCCATAAGCGTGGCATTGCTTGATCGCCTTCTCGAGACGGGCAATGCAGAGTTTGTATTCGCCACGGATGTAGATGTATGCCATGGAAGCACCGATAGCACGAGCACAGATCATGATCCCCTCAAGCAATTGATGAGGATCGCCTTCCATGATCAGACGGTCTTTGAAAGTTCCCGGTTCACCTTCATCGGCATTGACAACGACGTATTTCTGTTCTGCATTCAGGGGAGCGGTAAAGCTCCACTTGAGTCCGGCAGGGAATCCGGCACCGCCACGTCCACGGAGTCCGGATGCCTTGACTTCATTGACGATATCGGCGGGCTGCATGTTCAGCAGGGCTTTTTCCCAAGCTTCGTAGCCACCGGCGCCGAGATACTCATCTATGCTTTCGGGATCGATGATACCGGAGTTCTTGAGCACGATCCGGCGGTCATAATTGAACTTGGGTTTGAACTGCGCTGCAGAATCCAGCATCAGCCGATGTACGGGACGCCCTTTGAGCAGGTGTTCCTCCACCAGTTCAACGATGTCCTCTATTGCGACGTTCTCATAGTTTACATTCTCAGGCAGGATAGTGAGGCAAATTCCTCTGCCAAAGAAAGCAAGCGGACCGGTCTCGAGGACATTGATCTCGTCTGCAAGGCCTGCAGTGCTGATCTGATCTTGGAGCTTGTTTACGAAAACATCCACACCTGCTTGTTTGGCTGCTTCGTTTATTCCTACAAGAATATGACTGCGATAGTATTTCATAACTACACCTCACTCAGTTTGTCGATGATTGAGTCGATCTTTTCTTCGGTCAAGTCGCCATAAACGTCATCATTGATCATCATCACCGGGGCATTGCCACAGACGCCAAGACAAGCGCATAATTCCAAAGTGAAGAGTCCATCTTTGGTGGTCTCACCGACGTTTACATGGAGCAAACTCTTCAGCCGACGCAAAATGATATCCGAGCTCTTGATGTAGCACGGAGGAGATTCACACAAACGGATGATGTATTTACCCCGTGGTTTGGTACTGTACATCGAGTAAAATGTAAGTACGCCATAAATGTGATTGACCGGAACAGCAAGGTATTCCGAAATGACCTGTACCGCTTCCTCAGAGATATAATGCTGAGGATGCGTATCCTGGATCTCATGCAGGATGTAGATCAGGTTATCTTTTGTCGGTGGGTATTTTTTGCAAATATCGAGAAACATTCATTCTCCTTTAATCTTCGTTCTCGGCAAGTTCTCTTGCCATTACTTCTGCGTCAATGACATCCTGATGAACACCGGGGATCTTGCTGATCGCTTTGACCGGGCAGACCATCAAGCAATTATTACATTTAACGCAATCTATTTGATGTATTACATACTTTTCTTCGCGGCTTCCGGCGATGCAGGAAACCGGACATTTCTTCGCACATAAAGAACAGCCAATGCATCTGGGTTTGTCGATCAGGAAATGGAGCAGATCCGGACACTCCAGCGTGGGACACTTACGCTCCCGGATATGGATGTCGTATTCTTCACGGAAATAGCGGATGGTGCTGAGAACAGGATTGGGCGCCGATTGACCAAGACCGCAGAGCGAGAGTTGCTTGATCGCCTCACCCAACCGGATCAGTTCTTCCACGTCTCCTGCCTTGCCTTCGCCGATCGTGATCCGGTGCATCGTATCATACATCTGTTTCAGCCCGATCCGGCAGGGTGAGCACTTCCCGCAGGATTCCTCCACTGAGAAGTCGAGAAAGAACATGGCGATATTGACCATGCACTTGCTGTCGTTCATCACG
>VGPI01000007.1 GCA_016875595.1 Candidatus Cloacimonadota bacterium | reverse complement strand
CTGGCAGTTCCTCTCCAATGAGCTTGCCAGGGGTAACAAGGTCATTGTCAGGATCAGTGGCAGACGTAGCCATTGGGTGCTGGTGGTCAAACAGGATGGTCCTGCCGGCAAGGCATCCTCCTATATCGTCAACGACCCAGGTCTTGATGCCTTTGAAGTACGCACACTGGCTCATTGGGGCGGATTTCGGGCAGCAAGATCCTATTCCGGGAATTGGTTGGATGAGGGGGCTTTCAGTTTAACGACAGATATTGTGATTGAGCCGGTTAGTCGGGATGAATTCTTTATTTATGACATCCGGGGCTTCCCCCATCCGGCGGATGTGTTTGTCCGCATCACAAATAACCTGGCTGTACCCATCACGGGATTCTTCATCCTGGGTCTCTTCGATACCCAGGACAGGTATCTGCGCACGGTTGATCATGAGTATTCCAGCGTCGAAGCCAATGGGTACATCGACCTGATCTACGAACTGGACGATTCCAAGCCGATCTTTCAGGAAAATGCCAGCTTGCGCATCATCTACAGCAAACAGTTTACTTCGGTTCCTTCTCCCAATGAAAGCATTGACATCCTTAGAACAGCCAATCCACCAGCTAAAACAGGTGAGACCGGGGATGATATCCCGGGCGGGTGACGACTATATCAATTTTATATATGGCACGGGGATCCGTAGTTTCATCGTAACAGAACATCATATATCCCATCTGCACTGATTCCAGTCAGTTAGATAACCAGCACCAATAAAGCACGGTTTTGGCATCGCTCTTGCATTGTACTGAAAAAAAACGCCCAGGAGGAAAAATGAATAAAAAAGCACTATTATTGCTGCTGATCGTTCTGATCGGAGGATCATGGTTGTGGTGTCAAGCAGTTAATGATCCCATCGATCTGGATAGATTTGAGCTACCGCTCGCCACCACCGATAACCTCTTTGCCCCGTTTGTAAATCCGGCACTATTGGGTACAGGAAAACCCGGTGGTTTGGGCTGGATCCACGTGTGGAATGAAGAAAAACTCCAGAAACATTACTGGATCGCTGCCAATCTTGGCGAAATGGCATACCTGTATGAATATGACAATGGCGTAAACTACCATCGGGTCAGCAACGGTATCGAAGTGTTACCCGATCACATCTTCCCCAATCTTTATGCCGGCACATCGTATGCCTGGCGTAACAATGACTGGAAAGAAGGTAGCTGGAGAAGCAGCGTGGTCTATCGTCCACATAATTCAACCTCTCTGGCGATGCGCTGGGACAATCCTTACCAGAGCTCTCCCGAATACCGTTTTGGCGTGGGTTTGCGTCCGCTGGCTTTTGTTCCCGGGATCGCAAACTGGAAAATGGAATTGTCTCTGGATCTGCCCTATGTACAGAACGCCGGTGAATATGAATTGATAAAACCGGTGGTTGGTGTCAAAACCCAATTGATCAATGGACTCAATCTGGGCGGATCCTATAATCTGGAAAGTGAGACCACCATGCTGACCTTCAGTTTGAGTTCCGGCAGATCCGATATCGGAGCCGTCGCCCATGCCAAGAAGAACGACAATTTCGGCATTGGGTACATACATCTGACGGACAAGCAGTTTCTTCCCTTTGCCGGTATCGCACCCTCACGCTGGCATAATATGAAACTGAATGGCGAGGTTGTAACCTACCGGGCGCCGCAATATCAGATTGGTCCTTTTCAGATCTTTGAAAGCGGACAGCGCTCGGTGGAAGATATCATCGCTGAAATTGAACGTGCCCAAAACGAACCCGGCATCAAAGGACTGCTCTTTATCAATCCGGGATTCAGCGCTTCCCTTGCCCTCCGGCAAGAACTGATCACTGCCTTTAAGAATTACAAGGACAGCGGAAAGTACATCGCTTTCTACTATGATAATATGAGCAATGCCGATTATGTCTTTTCCGCTGCCATTGCGGACAGGATCTACCTCAATCCCAAAGGAACGCTTGATCTGCGTGGTCTGGCGGTCAACAGCCCGTATTTTGGAGAAGCGCTGGACGCCCTCGGAATTGAAGTGATGAATTTCCGCAGTCATCCTTACAAGACCGCAGGCAACATGCTTTCAGAACCAAGTATGACCGATGCTGAACGCCAGATCTATGAACAACTGCTCAGTAGTTTGTATGGACAAATGGTTTCGCTGATCAGCGAAGGCAGAAATATCCCCGTCACCACCGTGGAACAGTTGATCGACAACGGACCTTACCTGGATCCCAGAGCTGCGCTGGATAATGGTCTGATCGATGGTTTGATCTATCAGGATGAACTCAACGATAAGCTCAAGGCTGAATTCAAAGTAACTCGCCGAAGCGCTGACCTGGGAGATTACCTTGATTATGAATGGACCAGGGACAAAAATAACCTGATCGCCGTCATTTACGCCCAGGGTAATATAGTCATGGGCAGAGGTATTGCCGGGCAACAGATCGCTCACGAGACCACCGTCGATATCATCCGTCGGGTACGCAATGATAAACGCTACAAAGGTATCATCCTGCGGATCGACAGTGGCGGTGGCAGTGCTCAGGCATCGGATATCATACTGCGTGAGATCGAAAAAGCCCGCACGGAAAACAAACTTCCCGTCGTGGTATCTATGTCATCCGTTGCCGGTTCCGGCGGATATTACATTGCCTGTAAGGCAGATAGAATAGTGGCTGATCCGGCAACTATCACCGGCTCCATCGGTGTTATTGGTATTACCTTCAACGCTGAACGTCTGTTTCGAAAAATCAAGGTAAACTGGTCAACCGTGAAAATTGGGGAACACTCTGATTGGGGCTCCATCTATCGAGCCTGGAATGAAGACGAAAAAGAAATGATGCGTCGATTTATAGAGATCACCTATAACGACTTTGTGAATGAAGTTGCCACGGGACGGAACATGAGCGTCGAAGAGGTTCATGAGCTGGCACAAGGCAAGGTCTATACCGCTGAAGATGCATTGCAGATCGGTTTGGTGGATAAATTGGGCGGTCTCGATACAGCATTGGAAGTGATGCGTGAGCTAACCGGTATCGAGGGCAGGATCACGCTTGTCGATGCCACCGGTTCAAACAAAGGGATCCCACTCAGTATGTCCGGAAATCCTTTGCTGCGGCTGATGCCGGTTCAGATGCCACAGGATCTGAGCGATGATTATGTCAGGTTGTATAATCTATGGAAAGATTTCGCTGACGACAGGGCATTGATGCTTATGCCCGAAACCATCTCCGGAACATCATTCCAATAAACCATAGACCACCGATTGTTCAGAAAACCGCCATTTATCACGGCGGTTTTCTGTTTGTCCCATCCTTGAAGCCACCTCGCACTGATCCTGTAGAAATGGAGATATCCTTGACCAAAAAGCACCTCCTCAAAATGTTGCTTACAATCGGTATGATCTCCGGTTTATGAGATACTATATGTTCTTATGGGAATAATGGAGTACTTGAATGAGAAAGATGGATGTAATGCTTGAGGAGCAAAGGACTTGCACCTTCATCAGACAGTATTTGAAACAAAGCGGTTTATCGCACCTGATCCTGGGATTATCCGGGGGAATCGATTCCGCTGTTTCAGCTGCCTTGTGCGTCAGAGCATTGGGTGCTGAACTGGTTCGGTGTGTCATGCTGCCCTATCGAACCAGTAATCCCTCCAGCTTGGCTGATGCCCGGGAAATGGCGGATCGATTGGGAGCTCAGTATCAGGTGATCGATATCACCCCGATGGTAGATCCCTATTTGGATAAATATGCCCCGGAAGCAAACAATCTGAGACGAGGAAACTTGATGGCACGGATCAGAATGAGTGTCCTATATGATCTATCCGCCCGCTATAATGCCCTGGTGGTGGGAACTTCCAACCGCAGTGAATTGCTGACCGGATACTTTACTCAGCATGGAGACGGTGCCAGTGCTTTTGAACCGATTGGACACCTCTACAAGACAGAAGTGAAAGAGCTGGCACCGCACTTGGGCGTCACAAAAGCAATCATAAACAAAAAACCCAGCGCCGATCTCTGGCAGGGTCAGACCGATGAGGAAGAGATGGGAATCTCCTATGCCGAACTGGATGAGATACTGTGGCTTCTGACCGAAAATGATCCTTCCCTGATGAAGATCGACAATGGGATCGCACTGAACAAGATCGATAAGGTGAAAAAGATGATCAGTCAAACCCAATACAAACGCCGGCTACCGGCAATGATCGGAGAAATAGATTGTTAGCATTAAAGAAAGAACGCTGTCAGAAATGCCGGGATGAACGGCAGATCCGTTTTTGCCTGCGGATCGGCAAGGCGATCGGGTATCGCTGTTGTAATAAACTGCGGGTGGATTTCAAATGTCCGAATGAATGTAACTATTATGCGCATACTCCTCAGGAAGACGAAGCACTTTTTCCATCCTGTAAAGTGGATTCCCGTACTGAATTGCACGAATTTATGTATCTGACCATCGACCGTTGGATCCATCAACCGATGCTAAAATTAGATGGCAGGACAGCACGTGAAATAGCTCGGAAAGATCAAGAAGAGATGCTGTCCTTTCTGCTCCAATATCAGATCCCGGCCTCTTTTCCTTTGGATTATCTGCTCAAACGACTTAATATTACAACTCATGCTCCCCTTCCCGGCATCGACGATCCCGAAAGCGTGGCCGGCAGATTCTTCGATCTTGTCATATCCCGCCGGTGGGACGATCTAAGCGCTTTTTATACTGAAAACACCATCCTGCCCAATGCCGGAAAATATATCGCTGAGATACTTCAGAATATCCCTGCGCTCAATAAATGCCGATCCGCTACAGTAATTAATTGTGGGCTGTCTGAAGACCAGATCACAGCTTATGTCTATCTGGAGCTCAATGGAAAAACAGATTGGACTATGGTACTGAGGAAAGTGGACGATAAGTGGCAGGTTAAGCAGAATCTCCTGGGAACACCCCAGGATTACTTTGCCCAAAATGACCTGTTTACCCAAGTGGCAACCGACATGGCACAGGGCGAATTTGAGAAAGCGGAGAGCGTCCTCTATCGGTTCAAGGATACATATCCCGACACTGCCGATATCCACTACTATTACGGCGTTTACCATCAGTGGGCAAAACAGAACGCCAAAGCAGAACAGGCATTTACCAGAGCCGTCGCTCTCGAAAGTAACTGGGCTATGCCGCTATTGCATCTGGGATTGTTGTATATGGCGGATAGAAAGTTTGAGCAGGCACTGACCATGTTCCGAGAGGCAGATCGGATCGAACCGGACAATCCGGTCGTTCTCAATAATCTGGGTGCATGCTACTATGGCAGGGGAGAACTTAACCAGGCGCGGGAAGCATGGAACCAAGCCGTGGCACTGCAACCGGATTTTACACCCGTCAGACAAAATTTGGAGCTATTGGATAGAGATGTATAATCCCATATTCATGAAAGAAGCGATCAAAGCCGCTGAAAATGCCAGGGGAAAATGCTCTCCCAATCCCTTTGTGGGAGTGGTGATCGTAAGAGATGGACTCGTCATTGCCACGGGCTGGACCCAGGCTTATGGCTTTGATCATGCCGAAGTGAATGCGCTTAACAAGGTGACTGATACTGCTGTGGATGCCGAAATGTATGTGACCCTGGAGCCATGTTCTCATTATGGCAAAACACCTCCGTGTACGCAAGCAATCATCCGAGCTGGAATCAGGACTGTCTATATCGGTTTGATCGATCCCAATCCTATGGTAGCCGGATCCGGGATAAAACAACTGCAAGACGCTGGAATAACCGTCCAATCCGGATTTATGCAGGATGAAATCGAATTGCAATTGGAATACTACCTTGTTTATATCCAGAAATGCCGTCCATTTGTGCTATGGAAGACAGCGCTCTCTCTCGATGGTAAATTCCGGGCGGAGGATGGTTCTTCACGCTGGATATCCAATACATACTCACGCAGATATGTCCACTGCCTTCGCAATGAATGTGATGTGGTTATGACAGGTGTCAATACCGTGATCAATGACGATCCACTGTTGAATGTCCGCTATTGTGCCAAAGCTTTGCGGCGGGATCCGGTCAGGGCTATCCTGGATCCTTACCTTCAGATCCCCATCACTTCCAGGATCGTTCAAACATTATCAAAGCAAAGAACATACATATTCCATGCCGATGATTGTCCAATGGAAAAACGGGAAACCCTGAGAAATTTTGGGGCAGAATTGATCGCCGTGAAGAGCCAGGGAACTGCATTGGATCTGAACTGCGTGATGAATGAACTGTATGACCGGAAACATTATCTGATTTTATTGGAATGTGGTGGTTTACTGAGTGACGCATTTTGGTCGGAGCGTTTGATTGATAAGTGTATCTTCATCTACGGCAATAAGATCGTGGGAGGCAAGCAGGCCCTGTTCAGTGGGCTGGATCTTCCCAGTATCAGTGATGCAATAACGATTGAGCGAATTAAGGTACATAATTTGCACGACAATATCTTGGTTAGCGGTTATCCGAAATACAACCACGAGGCACATAATTCCTCATAGAAACTGGATAAATACCGTTACCCTAAAGAAATGCTTGACTAAATCGAGTACCTGATATTCCTTACGCTACGTGATTGCAGTTGGCAGCTGTAGTGTTATTCCATATCATATTGTATGCGAGCAGTAAACTTGCAGGTGCTGTTCGCTAATAGCAAGTGAGGTTTGAAAATCCCATGCAACGAATATTCAGCAAGCTCTCTTCTATCGACGCTGGAATCGTCCTTGATGCAGCTACGGGAAGAGGTGAGTTCATTCCGGTGATCAAGCAAAACTTCCGCTCCTTTGTCCACATAACTGGAATCGATAACAATCAGAAGAACGTGGATTATGCGCAGAAGATGTTTCCCGAGAATAATATCGAGATTTACAAAATGGACTTGGAAAAACTGGATTATGAGGATGGACATTTTGATACAATAACCATCTCGAATTCCCTACATCATCTGCAACATCTTGATCTGGTGCTAAAAGAACTACTGCGGGTGCTTAAGAAAGGTGGCTGTTTGATCGTGACCGAAATGTTCAAGGACGGGATACAAACACCTCCCCAGGAAACCCATATCTTGTTTCACCACTGGTTAGCGAGATTTGATATGCTGTCCGGAAACTACCATGCCATCACATTCGACCGGCAGGAGATAATCGACCTGATCAGAGCTCTGCCGGTGAAGATCGTGTCTGTGGATGATTTCTATTATCCGGTGGATAATCCCAAAGAAATAAAGAACTGCGAAAACCTCATCAAGAATTGCCAGGAAGTGCAGAAACGGCTCAGCACAATGGAAGGGGTAGATGAACTCATTTCTGAAGGCGAAACACTTCGCCGAAGGGTAATTGAGATCGGTTGCGCCAGTGCCAGCCGACTGCTGATCATAAGTAAAAAGAAATAGGAGAGAACCGTGCTCATAGAAGACGATCTGTTTACCTTGACCCAATCCCAGTTAACGAAACTGGGTAAAAAACTCGCCATCCCCAATTACAATCAGCTCAATAGGGATGAACTGATTTTTAAAATGTATGAATTTCAAGCCGCTCAGGAAGGGCTGGCATTTGTAACCGGATGCCTGGAAATCATGGACGACGGTTTCGGTTTTCTCAGATTTGCAGAGAACAACTACAATCCAGGCAGAGATGACGTCTATGTCTCGCTCACACAGATCAGGCGTTTCAATCTCCGTACCGGTCACATGATCTCTGGTCCCGTAAGGTCACCCAAGGAAGGTGAGAAATACTTTGCCCTGCTGAGAGTGGAAGCAGTAAACCACAATTCACCTTCCCGCTTGAACGATATCCGGTCCTTTGATGCCTTGACACCGTATTATCCGACCTCTCGACTCAATCTGGAGTTTGACAAAGAGAATTACTCAACCCGGATCATCAACCTCTTCACTCCGATCGGCAAAGGACAGCGCGGATTGATCGTAGCTGCTCCCCGCACCGGGAAAACCACACTTCTTCAGGATACTGCCAATGCCATCCTGACCAATCATCCCGAGGTTTATCTGATCGTATTGCTTGTGGATGAGAGACCCGAGGAAGTGACTGAGATGAAGAAGATCCTCAAGCCAGGCAACCGTGAAGTGATCAGTTCCACTTTTGACGAATCACCCAAGAACCATACCGCTGTCAGCGAGATGGTAATGGAAAAAGCCAAACGCATGATCGAACTGAGTCACGATGTCGTTATCGTTCTCGACAGTATCACCCGCCTCGCCAGAGCTTACAACAACATCACTCCTTCCAGCGGGAAAGTACTCAGCGGCGGTATCGACGCCAATGGACTCATCAAACCTAAAAAATTCTTCGGAGCAGCCCGTAATACCGAAGAAGCCGGCAGCTTGACCATTATCGCCACTGCTTTGGTTGATACCGGCAGCAAGATGGATCAGGTCATCTTTGAAGAATTCAAAGGCACCGGAAATATGGAACTGGTACTGGATCGCAGTATTTCCGACATGCGGCTGTATCCCGCCATTGATCTGGTCAGATCCGGAACCCGCCGTGAAGAACTGCTCCTCAGCAAGCATGAGATGAACCGCATGTATGTCCTGCGCAAGTATCTCAAAACGATCAGTCCGATCCAGGGTATTGAGACCTTACGCAAGAAAATGCAGGTCACCCCTACCAACGATGATATGCTGAACTCGATGAGTACCTGAGGATCAAGCCCGATTACGGACAATCGTCAGAACTTCATTATGAGGCTGGTGCTTGAATAAGGGACGCAAAATGTGGTTACGATTGGTCAAACCTATCCTGATCATATCGTTACTGATCTGCTGTAGCGTCCTTTCGGGTAATCTGCGCAGGGATTTCAGCGATGCGGAACAGGTTTACCGGAGGGGAGAGATCAATGAATTCGCTTCCCTGCTGTTGAAACTGAAACCCATCAACGATGAGGAACGGGCTTACATCCTTTACTACTCTGCTGTCATGGACAAAGACACCAAAGAGATGACCGGAAAGCTCGAGCAGTTGGTAAAGACCCTTCCCCAGACCTATTATGCCCAGTTGGGTCATCTGCTGCTCGCCCAAACAGCCATTCTCGACCGGAGGATGGAAGATGCCCAAGCCAACCTCAGGAAGATCACCCATGCCGACATCACTGAGCGTCTTTACTGGCAGGCATTCTGTAGCTTACAGATCAATGACCTGCCTGCAGCCATCACCAACGCCGAAAGTTATCTGCGCTTATCCCCCCAGGGTGCTCTCATCGAGGAAGCTCACTATCTGATCACCGATGCTTACCTGCGGCAGAAGAAATACTCCAGTGCGGTCTCCACGCTCAAGAAACTGCAAGCCCTGAGCGATTACCCCAGGGATCAGCAATACTTCCATTTCAAGCTTGGTTATGCTTATGAACAGCAAAGTATGACCAAAGATGCCTTATTGAGTTTTGAACAGGGATACAAACTTAACAAATTCTCTCAGTTGGCTTATCAGATCGAAGACCGCTTGTTTGAAATGAAATCGCGTTTCAATAGCGTGGTCGATCTCGGTTTTCTTTATGATTATTCTGATTTGGCGATAGTGCGCGAGATCCAGCAGGGCGATAATGAGGTAAAACCTCCTGATCCATCGGTAAAGCCGGTGGTCTTCCCAACTGAATTGAAACTACCGGCAAAACCCAAATCAGGAATGTATCTCCAAGCCGGCAGGTTATCCAGTGAGCAAAATACCGTGAAACTCGTCAATCAAATCAGGGGACTGGGTCAAGCCGGTGTCTATTATGAGGAAATGCACAATAACAAGCTGACCTGGGTCGTCTTATGCGGACCATTCAACCAAAGGTCTGAAGCCGATAACGCCCGTGCCTTGCTGATCGACAATGGCATCGAATGTTTTGTGACCATTCTCAAGTAAATGAAATCCAGTTCATCCCCGGTTGATCCCAAGCTTACTCCCATGCTCAAGCAGTATATGGAAGTCAAATCAGCCCATCCCGACAAACTGATCCTCTTTCGCATGGGCGATTTTTATGAGACCTTCTTTGAGGATGCCCACGATGCGGCCCGTGTCTTGAACATAACGCTTACCACTCGCAATAAAAACGACGCCAATCCCGTCCCCCTTGCCGGATTCCCCTATCACGCCCTGGATAACTATCTGGATAAGCTGATTAAAGCAGGTCTCAAAGTAGCTATCTGTGAGCAGGTGGAAGACCCCAAACAAGCGATCGGTCTGGTCAAGCGGGAGATCACGGAGATCATTACTCCGGGTGCAATTTTGGATCATTCTTTGATCGAATCCTCAGCTCCCAATTTTCTCACCGCCCTGTATTGGGAAGACACCAATAAAATGATCGGGATCGCCAGTTTGGATATCTCCACCGGAGCGTTCATTTCGACCGAGCTGGGCAAAGAAGACCTGCGTAGCGAACTGGCACGCCTCCAACCAGCGGAATTGATCGTCAATTCCTCTGTGAATGAGCAATGGATCAAACCTTACCTGCCAGAACCCAAACCAACCGTCACCATATTTGACAGCTGGCAATATCAGACCCATGAGGCGCTGAACACCCTGAAACGCCACTTTAAGGTCACCTCCCTGGAGTGCTTTGGCATCCACGACAAGAAGCAAGCCGCCACCGCTGCCGGAGCCGCTCTGTCCTACGTTCATTCCTTGTATAAGGATCCATTCGCCCATATATCCAGCATAACTTACTATTCCCTGTCCAGTTATATGCAATTGGATGAGATCAGCCGACGCAATCTGGAACTCACCAAATCAATCCGTTTCGGCACCCGACACGGCAGTTTGATCTCCGTCCTCGACAATACGCTTACTCCCATGGGATCACGACTGATGATGCACTGGCTCTTACATCCCCTGATGGATCTCCAGGCAATTCAACTTCGTCAGCACCAGATCAAAGCCCTGATCAAAAACACCGCCTACCTCAAAGACCTCCGCACTACTCTGCGGGACATCGGGGACGTCAACCGGATCAGTTCCCGGCTTGGAGCGAACCGGATCAATCCGCGTGAGATCCTGGCGCTGAGGTCTTATTTGACCGTCTGTGAAGATATTATGGCTGTCCTGGGCAATTATGATGAACCCCTGTTTGAGCACTGGATTGCAGAACTGGGTGGGTTTGACCAGTTAATCCGGCAGATTGACCAAACCCTGATCGATAAACCCCCGCTCACCATAACTGAAGGCGGTATCTTCCGAACTGGTTACAACAGCGATCTGGACGAACTGCTGGAGATCATCCACGATGGCAAGACCTGGATTGCCCGTCTGGAGGATGACGAACGCAAGAAGACCGGTATCCCCTCGCTGAAAGTTGGTTACAACAAGGTTTTTGGCTACTATATCGAAGTCACTCTGACCCATAAGAGCAAGGTGCCTGATTATTACACACCCAAACAGACACTGGTCAATTCGGAACGCTATATCACGCCGCGGCTGAAGGAGTTTGAAGCCAAAGTCCTCAGCGCTGAGGAACGGATCAAAAACCTTGAGTATGAACTCTACCGCGAGTTCAGAGCAGATCTGATCAACCATCTCCCCCGCCTTCAATCCCTCAGTGACACTCTGGCTGAGATCGATGTCTATGCCGATCTTGCGCTACTTGCCTGGCAGAGCAATTACTGCTGTCCCGAGTTTACTGCAGAACAGCGCCTGATCATTACCGATGGCAGACATCCCGTGATCGAGAAACTGCTGGAAAACGAGGAATTCATCCCCAACGACACCGAACTGAATTACCCGGAAACCAGCATCGCCATTATCACCGGACCCAACATGGCAGGTAAATCTACCTATCTCAGACAGATCGGACTATTGGTCATCATGGCTCAGATGGGTTCCTTCGTCCCGGCTAAACAGCTCTGCTTGCCATTATTTGACCGCGTCTTCACCCGGGTGGGAGCTTCCGATAATCTCGCCTTTGGGCAAAGCACCTTCCTGGTCGAGATGATCGAGACCGCCAATATCCTGCATAACGCCACCACTTCCTCATTGATCCTCCTGGACGAGATCGGCAGAGGCACATCCACCTTTGACGGCTTGAGCCTGGCATGGGCGATCATTGAATATATTCAGAAATACAAGCGAACCCTTACCCTCTTTGCCACTCATTATCACGAACTTACTGAACTGGAGAATATCTATCCTGATATCAACAACTACAATGTCGCCGTCCGGGAATACAATGATGAGATGATCTTCCTGCGCAAGATCGAACGCGGTGGCGCCGACCAAAGCTATGGGATCCAGGTTGCCCGCCTGGCTGGAATACCGCCCCGGGTCATCAAACGCGCCAAAGAGATCCTGCACAACCTTGAAGCGCACGAAATCAGCCCGCAGGGACTCACAGCCCAGATCAAGAAACGCCTGAACCGTCAATCCCCCCAAACCGAGATCTTTGAAGTATTACTTGATAAAACAGACAATAAAGACATTATTATCAACATGATCCGTGACCTCGAACTTGACACTATGACCCCCATCGAGGCTTGGCAGAAACTCCTGGAATTACAACACAAAACAATGGAACTACCATGAAAACTACCATTCTTTGCCTGATCGCAGTAGCTCTGCTCACCGCTTGCGCTGTTCCCAACCGTAATCTGGCCGGCAAGGTGGACAACCGTGACATCACTTTACCGGAATTCATGGGCGCATACCGGGGACATTTTGAAAACTTCATGTTTGAAAATGGCCGGCGTCCTGATAATGAGGAAAAAAAGGAACTGGAACGTCTCACCTGGCGCAACATCACCATCCATGTGATCCTGCACAATCACTTTGACAAGTATCGCATTCGAGTGACCGAACAGGAAGTGCTGGACACACTCACCTTATCCGTTCCACCCTATATCAGGACATCCCCGCTATTTCAGAGCAATGGCAATTTTAACCAGGACTTGTATCTTCAAGCCCTCAATATTGGCACTCCGGTCGATCTCACCCCGGTTAAAAAACAGTATTATGAGTATTACATCCCCGTTCAAAAGCTGAAACAAAAACTGATCGATACGGTGCTAATGACCAAAACGGCACAGCAGTTGATCGAAAAGATCGTCCGAACCCGGGCTGATGTGGATTGGGTGGTGTTCAATCCCCGTGAATATGAGATCATGGTCAGTGACTCCGATATCGAGGCATATTACCAGACCAATCTGATCAATTATTCTCAGGCACCATATTTCGTGCTCGAATATGTGCTGATCCCGGTTCAGACGGCGCAGGATGACCTTGATCAGGCAGAGAGATCGATCGCTGAGGTTTATGGTAAACTTCAGGATGGCGAGGATTTTGCTGCCCTTGCCCGGCAATATTCCACTGCTCCATCTGCCACCTCGGGTGGTGACATCGGATTTGTCCGCGTCAGTGATCTGGAGCTTGATATAGAGAAGCAGCTCAACGCCACTCCATTGAATGGATTCACCCATCCCATGGAGCATGAGGGCGGTTGGATCATTTACCAAGTAGAAGACAGGACCAAATCCTTCTTCAAACTCCTTGAGATTGTGATTGATCCCCACCCCGGCACACAGACCATCCATGACATTGAAACGCGGGATGTCCGCCGCATCGAGGAACTCACCCAGCGCTTTGGATTGTCCGCCGCAGCCGGTGAATATGGCTGGGATTATCACCTCACTGGACCAATCAGCAGAGATTCCCTCTGGATCAAGGATATGGCGGTCATAAACAAGGTTCGGGAAGAACTGGAGAGTGTGCAGACAGGACAATTGCTTGAACCCATCTATTCCCCCATCCTGCAGAGCTGGCTGATTATCGGATTGCGCGAAAATCAATCCCGCCAGTTCCAGCCAATGAGTCAAGTTCGCCACCAAATCTCCCGTGAATTGGTGGAAAAACGCCGTAATGATATCGCCCGACAAATGGCTGGCAGATGGCTGGATGCCTGGCGCAACGATAACAGCGCTTATCCCACCGGCATCAAGGTGAGGATCATCTCCACCCCAGATGCCAATATCGATCTCCAGTTGATGGAACTGCCGGCTCGGGACCTCTTTTACCACGTGATCCGGGATCATTACAGCAAGTCACGCATCGAACCCTATCAATTCGGTTCGCTATTCGTCATCCCGGTCATTAAAAAGACCCGCCTCCTCAATGCGGAACCGGTCAGCCAGCAACTGGTACGACAGCTCTTTATCGACAACCTCGACCCGGCTTGGTTTGATCGATGGATGGAAGATCAGGTAAAGCGCACCAGAATCGTCATTCGTTACAATCAAAACCAATAGCTGAAAAAACATGATATTTTTCTTGACAACCCACTGGTACCGGATAAGTGAAGTTTCGTGAGGATACTATTATGAAAAGTTCGATCATTACAGTGCTCCTTGCACTAATTGCAAGTGCATGGGGTCTAAGCATATACGACATTCAACGCCCGGGTAATCCCGGGGTGGATAACAGCTATCCATCCACCTACATTGGTAAGACCGTCAGCGTTGAAGGGATCGTTACCGCCTCCAATTACCGGAATGAGGGATTCTGTATCAGCGAATCCGTCAGCGGACCCTGGCGTGGCATCCTCGTTCTCGACCGTAACAACCACGTCAATATCGGCGATAAAGTCCAGATCCGCGGCACCGTTTCCGAGATCTTTGGCATGACCTGCATTCAGGATCTGACCCAACTGAACATCACCGACCGCAATCGCCAGTTACCGGTTCCGGTCAATGTAACTACCGGTCAGCTTATGCGTGCCGATGAAGCCGAGGCTTACGAAGGTGTGTTGGTAAGAGTGCTCAATGTCACCTGCACCCAGATCTTGGGAAGCCGGGGCAGATTTGGCGTGACTGATGGAACCGGACAGTGCTTTGTCAATGCCAACCGGTTCACCGACAGATCATCCTATCTCAGCCCCAAGTCCGGCGATCTGTTCAGCGTGATCACAGGCGTGGTCATCTATAGCATGGGCGAATACTCGATCAATCCCCGTCACCAGAACGACGCTGTGACCATGCTCCCCACCTTCAATCAGAACCGCTCCTGGGGACGGATCAAATCGATTTACAAATAACGGCTAAATAGAGGAGAGAATCATGAAAAAGTTTTTTAAAACCGTGTTCATTCTGGGTGGAACTGCCCTTACCGCTTACTTTGGCTACAAGGTCTACAAAAAGATCCAGGGAACTGCCAAACTCGCCAAGTCCCTGCCCGAATTTCTGAATAATGTTTATGGAGAAAAACCCGCGGTCAACATCCGTCAAGCAATGGGTAACATGAAAGTTAAGGTCGCCTTCTCCAAAGAGATCATCGAGAAAAACTCTGATATCGAAACCACGGTCAGAGAATATATCGACGACTTCTATCCCGAAATCGTCAAAGGTGCCGTGGAGATCGAGATCGTCGAGAAATCCATAGAGACCGATACGCCCTGCTGTGATCAGGAGAATTCCTGCTGCGGATCTGACGAAGATAAGTAATAAACACTACCCATACATAACTCAATTTGCCCCCCCCCTGTCCGATCTCTCCGATCTGACAGGTTTTTTTCGTCCCTGCGATCCGGAGCTCAGTCCAGGACCGGTACACGACACCGGCTAAGCCGGTCGGACACAATAAATTTGGATAACGGACAAGCGACGCTTTTGCCACAGTCGAACTGAGTTCGTGTTCAGACTTCGACAGGCAACTCCGACCTGTAGGATGGTTTGCATTTCCGTTTATAAACGCACAATCACCGTATCCGGCACCATCATTATGCCGTTATCCGACCGACTGAACAGCATCCTGATCCCAGACCGCGGGCTTTCTTCGCCTGCAAGTTTCCGGGTTCTTTGCATCGCTTTTACCTCACCTTCGCCTCGAGATCGCTTCGAGTCTCGAGGCGATCTCGAGGCGAACACGAAACAAAATCAAAGGGAAGTATCAGGTCAACACCGAAGCAGATAATCCCATCCAGCGGCTATCATGCGCTATAAGGCATTGTCAATGAGTGTGATACGCACTGATTGTGACCGCCATAGATCCGGATGTAATTGGCATTGTCATCGCCAAAAGGGATCTCACAGGTTGATCATCAGCGATTTGTAACCAGAATTTGCCCTGGCAGGATGCGCTTGAGATAGCGCAAGAAATGATCGGTACCCACACCGATAGAGCCGATGATGATGATGTATAACAGCATTTCACGATAACGGAGGAGGTAGCGGAAATCCAGCAAACGATATCCCATCCCACTGCTCACACCCAGCATTTCAGCGGCGATGACGGCGCTCCAACCCACTCCCCAAAGGACACGAAAGATATCGATGATCCCGGTTTTGCTGACCGGCAGTTCGATGTAGCGGAGCATTGTCCAGCCGCTGGTTCCATCCAGACGTGCCTGTTCAATGATCTCTTTGGGAATGGCTCGCAGCATTTCGATGGTGATGATCACACAATGAAATGCCATGGAGATCAGTAACGTGATCCCGACGGAGATCTCTCCGATGCCGGCGATGAGAATGATCAGGGGCAGCCAGCAAAAAGGCGAGATGTGACGAATAAAATTGACCAGGGGTAAAACCATCATATCCAGGGTTTTACTGCGGTAACAGAGGAATCCGACGAGCATACCACCGAGCCAGCTCGCTATTGTCCAAAGCGTTACTCTGCCGAGGGTGATGATAATGTCTGATAAAATAACGTTCATCGATTGCCGATATCCCAGTACACATCAGCAAAAGACGGTATCTGATCCAGATATCCGCTCTGACAGGAGAAAACAGCCATCTCGTGCTGAAGGAGTTTTCCGCTTTCCTCCAGACCCATGCGAAAAACGGTGTGCTCCAGAGCGGCATCGGCTGCGGCTGCGGTCAATCCATAATACTGACGGACAAATTGACGGACTGAATCCTGATCGTCGCCCATGGCATCAATCGCTTCTGCCAGAATCTGATATAGCGCAAGCAGGGGTTTCTTCTTATCCTGACCAATCTGCTGGGTATTGACTACAAGGTCGCAACAGGGATGAGCAGGATAGCGATCGCCGAACCAATGAAGCACATGAAACATATCGTTGGGACGCTTTCCTTCAGCGACCTTGTTCTCTGTCAGTTTATTGATGATCGGCACATAGATGACGATAGCGTCCACATCCCGGTTTTGCAATGCCGCCACCGCTTCCGTGGGGGTACGGAAATAGACCGGTTGGGCAGAGATTCCCTCCTTTTCGGCATAATCCTGCCAGAGTACATCCAACGTGGAGGCGCGGAGGATGCCGACCTTCTTGCCCTCGAGGTCTTGGGGTTTACGGATATGTGACTGTGCCAGGATGCCATCGGACTCGCGCTCAAAGAAAGATATGGTCTTGACCGGATAGCCCTTGGCAACGGCATTCCAGACAAAGGTAAAGGGCATGATGGCAGCATCGATCCTTCCAGCCGTCAGCGCTTCCTGGACTTCCCAGCCGCTGGTGAAGAAAACGGTCTCATATTTCGTGTTATCGATCAAGCCCTTTTCCATTGCCCAAGTGTATGGCAGATGGTCAATTGAGGGTTTGATGACGCCAAAGCGTAAGATCTCCTGTTTGTTACGGCAGCCGATGGCAAGCAGTGAGATCAAGGCGATCATGATGATCAGGGTTCGTTTCATTTGATATCTCCTTTATAAAGCATAAAGCCACCCGGACCGGTCAGTCAGGGTGGCTTAATTGCCTATTTCTTAACTGATTATGGTTTTATCAGAGGGATTTCTTGATCACTTCAATCACTTCCGGCAGATCCATCCCGATGCTTTGCAGATGTTCGATAGTAGGAACACCTTCGGGAGTCCAGCCCTTGCGTTTGTAAACGGCATCGATCAATTGCTGATACTGGTCTTCACGATAGGCGCGCAGGATCGTCATCTTTTCGTCGATACTCCTGCCTCCGGGATCGATACCGATCTTTTCTTTCAGTTGTTTATCATAACGCTCCGCCCGGGAGATGTATTCCTCTTCAGTAACAGGTCCAACGGCACGATATGGTGGTATGTCATCGATGCGGCGTCCCTTGCCCATGCGCAGGCAGAAGACCTTCTGGAAGTTATAGACCCGTTCCGACTGACGGATAAGTTCGTATTTATCCAGCTCCTTGCCGGTGATGGCACGATAGATCTGGACGTAGTTCTGGACATGCTCCGGAACTTTGGCGGGCTCATCGGTTTGGGCATTATCCTCGGGTTCAATGTCGTTCCAGGGTAGTTTGCATAGACCCTGCAATCCAAACCAGGTGCGGAACATCGGAAAGTAGTGCAGGGCTTCGGCTTTGTCCTCAAAGGTGGGGATGTGATTATTGACCATATCCATAAAGATCAGCCATGCCTCATCATGCTGCGGTCCCTTGAGCGCAAGCGTGTATCCACCTTGCTGGGCGAGAGATTCCTTGCTCATGTACTGCGAATATTCCAGACCCTTGGCTTCCATACCGATGTCATGCAGGAAATTGGGATCAGCGCCATATTCCCGGGTAAAGATTTCTTTCATTTTGCGGACACCTTTGCCTACGATCACGCCAAAGCCCTCGCCACGTGCCATTTGATGCAAAATCTCAAAGGCGGCATCGGCATTGCCCCAAGTGAGATCCAGCCCGCCGGTCTTGTCCTTGTCCAGGATGCCATTCTCATAACACTCCATGACAAACGCCACGCTGGTGCCGAAGGAGATGGTGTCTATCCCGTAGGTGTCGCAGTAGAAATTGAGTTCGACGACGTCCCTGGGATCCCAGATGCAGAGATTGGAACCACACCCGGCAGCGGTCTCGTATTCCGGACCGTCCACGCAGACCTTCTGACCTGTGTAGGGACCGGAGCGGGGGATAAAATCGTCCACGGCCTTGCAGCATGACAAGGAACAGCCATACCAACAGCCGTCGGGCATGTTTTGCGTAAAGAGTTTCTTGAATTCCCAGGATGCCAGACCGATCGCCTCCGGCATCTGGCCATATTTGAAATTACGGATCGGCAGCAGGTCATAATCGTTCATGATCTCCATCAAATGAGCGGTTCCGCATTCCCGCATATGGCATTGATGAGCATCGCCCTTCTCGATTTCGCGGTGCAGCTTCAATCCAGTCTCCCGCAAGGTGTCGAGATCGACGGGATTATTGGTGTCGCCTTTGAGTCCGGAGTATTTGACCACAAGCGCTTTGATCTTCTTGTCACGAAAGACGCGTCCGGTGCCACCACGACCTGCCTGCTTGAGCCGTGCTACCTTGCGACGCTTGTCCCAGAAGGAGAAATTGAGGCAACTGATACCACAGTGATCGGCACCACGTCCGGCGGAAACCACTGAGACGAACTGATGTTTCTCGGAGTTGTCGGCAAACTCCTCGATCAAACGTTCCGCCAGGATATGGCTGTTGATCTCTTCGTCCGGGGCGGTCATGATACGGATGATTCCCTCGTCTCCATCGATACAGACAATGATCTCTTCATCTGCCTTACCTTGCAATTCGATGGCGTCAAAGCCGGAAAACTTGGCATAGGGTCCAAAGTGACCGCCCACGTTGCAATCAACCGGAATGCCGGTGAGCGGAGAGATGGTGGTCACGATCGATTTACCGGAACCAGGATAATTGGTGTTGCCACAAAGAGGACCAAAGGAGATGCAGATCTCGTTCTCGGGATCGTTCCACTTCGTATTATCCTTCACGCCGTGCCACATCAGATACAGGTCAAAGCCCTTACCACCGACAAATTTGTCGATCATCAAATCACTGACGGGCTTTTCCTTGATGCTCTTGGTTCCCAGGTCAATATAAAGAGTGCGGCGGTTGTATCCCTTGACGACGGGACGCAATTCATATCTGTATTCAGCAAGCAGTTTACGTTCTATCTTGTTCATGTCTTCTCCTTATTCCTGGACGATGACGATGGCTTCGACTGGACAGGACTTGGTGCAAACGCCACAGGCAATACACTTGAAGGGATACAGCCCGTCCTTGTAGTGTTGCATGGAATTGGTGGGACAGGCAGCCACGCACATCAGGCAATTGATACACAAGGACTTGTTCAGCATTACCACTCCCTGGTGATTGACGGTGAGCGCTTGGGTGGGACAGGCAGCAACGCATGCTTGGCACTGATTGCAGACGCTCATGTCAAAACCGGCACCCGCTTCCGTGATCCGAATACATGACTTGGCAGCATTGTCTTCTTTGAAATAGAGTGTGGAGCATGCGCTCTCACAGGCATGACACCCGATGCACCTATCGGGGTGCGTTTTCAGATACTTCTTCATTTCCTGCTCCTGTACTTATGCTTTTGGACAAGTTTAAATAAGATGCCCTCTTTCGTCAATCAAAATCTGCTGAGAACATCCCAATTATGAGCCGGTTCACCTGCCAAAGAGCTTGTTTAGTAGGGCAGTGACCAACAGGAAGCACGTGCACAAAGCCATCACCATCAGCAGGATGGCATGAAACATAGCGAAGTAGATCTGGTTCTGTTGCAGCCAACCGGTAGTGAATCCTCCCATCCAGACCGTTGCCAGATTGAAGATGAACAAACACAGGATCAAAGTAAGAAAACCGGGAGCGAGATGCTTGATATCAGCCGGACTGAGGTTGATGTAATTACCGATCGAGAAGCTTAGATACAGGAACAGCAGGTAGCGCCAGTCCAGACGGAAGAAGTGGATAAAGATGTTATGGACAACGGAGATGGCGATGGACAGCATGTTCCGGAGGGAGATGGAGAGCAGAGAGATTAATCCAGCATCACAATCGGCTTCTGTTGATCCCTTCGTCAGTTCCGTTACCTCGAGTTTGAGTAGCCAGTGTGCCAGGA